>WRCZ01000282.1 GCA_009783685.1 Actinomycetes bacterium | reverse complement strand
CCGGATTCTGGAGGGGCGGGGTCCGGCAGGGGGGTGTATCCAGGAAGAATGCGGTTCGAGCCCGGCGGCGGAGACAGGTCCTGGCGAGAGAACCGGGGCCTGGTGTGGATCCCCCTCGTGCTCATCGTGGCCATCACGCTCGCCGACGTTTTCTCCCCCGAGGACATCCACCTCGGCCCGCTGCTGGTCGTCGCCCCCGCCCTGACCGCGTCGTTCGGCGGCTCCCGGCTCACCGCCGCGATCGGTGCGCTGGCCGTCGCGGCGCTGGTGCTGATCTCGTCGGTGCGCACCAGCATCTCCACCGCGAACCACATCTCGCAGCTGGTGTCACTGCTCCTGATCTCCGTCCTCACGGTGGTCTTCGCCCGGCTGCGGGAGCGGCACCACGCCGAGCTGCTGCAGGTCAGATCGGTGGCCGAGGCGGCCCAGCAGGCGATGCTGCACCCGCTCCCCGAGCGGATCGGCGTGCTGCAGGTCGCCTGCGCGTACCAGGCGGCCGCCGACCAGGCCAGGATCGGCGGCGACCTGTACGCGGCGGTCCGGGCCCGCGACGCGACGCGGCTGCTGATCGGGGACGTCCGCGGCAAGGGGCTGGCGGCGGTCGACGACGCGGCGCTGCTGCTCGGCGCGTTCCGCAGCTGCGCGCACCGCGAGCTGAGCCTGCCGGAGCTGCAACGGGAGCTGCAGGCCATCGTGGACTGGGGGCTCGACCAGCCGGCGCGGGAGGACAGCCTGGCGGGGGAGGCGTTCATCACCGCCGCGCTCATCGACGTCCCCGACGACTCCCCGGTGGTGCACATCCTCAACAACGGGCACCCGGCACCGCTGCGGCTGCGCGCCGGCCAGGTCGAGACGTTCACACCGGCCGAGCCCGCGCCGCCGATGGGCGTCGGCCTGGCGCTGTGCCGGGAGGGGCGGGACGACCCCCCGGACGCCGGGCACCAGCAGCTGGCCGCGAACGGCGAGCGCGCCGGCCGCGCCGGGAACGCCGACGGCACCGACCATGGCGAGCGCAGCGGGAACGCCGACGGCACCGACCATGCCGAGCGCAGCGGGAACGCCGACGGCCCGCCCGTCGACACCTTCCCCTTCGCCGCCGGCGACATCCTGCTGCTGTACACCGACGGCGCCACCGAGGCCCGGGACCCGCAGGGGCGCTTCTACCCGCTGGCCGACCGGCTCGGCACGTTCGGCGGCTGCCGGACGCCCGGCGAACTCCTGGACCGGATCCGCGCGGACCTGCTCGACCACAGCCACGGCAGCCTCGGCGACGACGCCGCGCTGGTCGCGGTGATGCGCGCGGCGGCCGGGGTGCGGCTCAGCTCGTGAAGCCGATGTGCACGTGGTCGTGGTGGGTGGCATCCGAGAAGAACTGGTTCGGGGTCGCGCCGCCGGACAGCAGCACCGGCCCGCCCACGTTGTACGACCCGGCCGCGGCCGCCGCGCGCATGAAGGCGGTGATCAGGGTCCGCGAGGTCGCCGGGTCCACCACGCGGTGGCCGTCGATGCGCCACACGTCGAACGCCCGGCCGCGCGGGTGGTCGCTGGGCCGGTTGGTGCCGAACACGTCCAGCGGGTGGCCGGACCGCACCACGCTGACCGACAGCTGGTAGGGGCCGGCCAGCCGCAGCATCGCGTCGAGCACGCTGGTGTGCACCTGGCCGCTGCGGATGTCGGCGGCGGAGGCGGGCGGCAGCTCGATCCGCGGGTCCGCCAGCACGTCGCGCTGCGTGGCGTCCAGCGGCCGGGCGGGCCCCGGCTGCGCGGGGTGCAGGGCGGTGACCGACCAGCCCGACGAGGTACGCGAGAGGCGGACGTCGACGGTGGTGCCGCCGTTCGCGAGCGTCGAGCCGGTCCTGGTCGTCTGCGCGCACACCACGAGGACGCTCGCCGAGTCGGTGAGGATGCCGCCGTACTGCGCGTCGATCACCCGCACCACGGCCGCGTCCGCCGACGGGGTCAGCGAGCCCGTCTGGCCGGCCAGCCGGGTGGCCTGCGCGGCCGGGATACCGAGCTTCTCCGCGCGGGCCGCCCGGTCGCGCACGCCGCCCTGGCCGGCGGGCCAGGTGCCGAACGCCTCGACGAGCCGCACCGCGGCGAGCTTGGCCGCCGGCTGGATCTCGCCCGGCCCCGGCACCCACTGCGTCGGGGCGGGCAGCGCCGCCGGTGAACTGGTGCCGGCCGCGGGCTGCGACCGAGGCGAGGTCGAGGTGCCCGCGCCCGAGGGGGCGGCGGAGGCGCCGGGAGGCGCCGAGGCGCCGCCTCCCGAGCAGCCGCAGAGCCCGGCAGCGGTCACGCCCGCGGCCCCGAGCAGCACCGACCGGCGGCGCACCGCGCCGCCTCGCCCCGGCGGTGCCGCGGCGTCCCGGACTGCGAACGGTTCGGAAACCACCCGCCCAGTATCCGCGCCCCGGCGCCTCCCGGCGCCCTCCGCGGGCCGCGCGGGTGACGCCGAGACGGTCCCCGGCCGGTGGCGCGCAGGGCACGTCATCGGCCGGAACGGCCCCGGGCGGTGCGGGTGCCGGCGCCAGGACGTGTCAGCGGGCCGGTCAGGCGCGGCCGGCCGCCGCACGCGTCACCGGAACCGGCCGGCGCGTCGGGTCAGCGGGCCGGGGAGATGCGGCCGGTCACCTCGCCGAAGCCGATGCGGGTGCCGTTCGGGCCCGGAGCGGTCGCGGTGATGGTGATCTCGTCGCCGTCCTGGAGGAAGGCGCGGGTCGTGCCGTCGGGGAGTTCCAGCGGCTGCTCCCCGTTCCAGGTCAGCTCGATCAGCGCGCCGCGGGTGTCGCGGTCCGGGCCGCTGACCGTCCCCGACGCGAACAGGTCGCCGGCCCGCAGGCTCGCGCCGTTGACCGTCATGTGGGCCAGCATCTGCGCGTACGTCCAGTACATGGCGGCGAACGGCGGCCGGGACACCGGGTGGCCGTTGAGCCGCACCTCCAGCGCGATGTCCAGGCCGGACGGCGGCCGCGCCGACCGGTCGTCGAGGTAGGGCAGCGGCTCGGTGTCCCGGGCCGGCGGCTCGATGCGGGCGTGCGTGAGGGCGTCCAGCGGCACCACCCAGGGCGAGACGGAGGTGGCGAAGGACTTGCCCAGGAACGGCCCGAGCGGCACGTACTCCCACGCCTGGAGGTCCCGCGCCGACCAGTCGTTGACCAGGCACACGCCGAACACGTGCCGGTCGGCGTCGCGCAGCTCCACCCGCTCGCCCAGCGGCGTCGGGGCCCCGACCACGAACCCCACCTCCGCCTCGATGTCCAGCCGCTGCGACGGCCCGTAGGACGGCGCCGGCTCCGCGGGTGCCTTGCGCTGGCCCGACGGCCGCACGACGGGTGTGCCGGACACCACCACGGTGCCCGCCCGGCCGTGGTAGCCGATCGGCAGGTGCTTCCAGTTCGGGGTGAGCGGCTCGGCACCGGGGCGGAAGATCCGGCCCAGGTTCGCCGCGTGGTGCTCGGAGGCGTAGAAGTCCACGTAGTCGGCGACCTCGAACGGCAGGTGCAGGGTCACCTCGCCGCGCGGGACCAGGCACGGCCCGACGGCCGCCCGGTGCTCCTCGGCGGTGACCCAGGCGGTGATCGCGGCGCGGGCCTGCCGCCACGCCGGACGGCCCGCCTCCAGCAGCGGGTTGAGCGACGGGGCCTCCAGCAGCCCGGCCAGCTCGCCGGCCGCCCCGGTGGCGCGGGCCGCGGCACCCACGTCGAGCACGTGGTCGCCGTACGCGACGCCGAGCCGGCGCGGACCGCCGGCCGTACTGAACACGCCGTACGGCAGGTTGTCCGGTCCGAAGGGGGAGTCCTGCGGGACGGCGAACGGGGTCACGGCGTTCAACGGGCCTCCAGGGTGCCGGAGTCGGCGGGGCCCACCGGGCGCGCGGGGCGACTCGGCGGTACCCGGCCGGTACGGGTCGGGTCGGGACGGCGGCAGCAAACGGGAAACGCCCCGAGGGTACCGCCGGGACCAGGGACGGACGGGTTTGGAGGAGCCGGACGTCTCTACGTAAAGTTCAGCCCAAGGTGCGGGGGAGCGACGAAGAGAGCAGCAGCGGGATGACGGCGACCACACAGGACGTGCACGGCCTCGGGCCGGAGGACGACCCCACCGCGGGCGCGCCCGGGATCGACCCGGCGCGCATGGAGGTGTGCCTGGCGGTCCTGGCCGAACTCGACGAGCTGCCGGTGGACCACCCCGACGCCATCGCCGTCCGGCGCGCCACCGCGGGCATCTACCGCACGGTCAAGCAGCGCCGCCGGCAGGAGCGCAGGGCCGCCAAGACCGCCAACGACAAGGCCGTCACCGAGGCCACCGCGACCGGCGCCGCCGACCGGATCGACGACGAGACCCTCGGCATCCAGCTCGCCCCCTCGGTGACCACCGAGATCGCCGGCATCCTGCAGCGCCCCCGGTCCTGCTACACCTGCAAGACCCGGTACGTGGAGGTCGACGCCTTCTACCACCAGCTGTGCCCGCCGTGCGCCCGCGAGAACCGGGCCAGGCGCGACGCGCGCACCGACCTGACCGGGCGCCGCGCCCTGCTCACCGGCGGCCGCGCCAAGATCGGCATGTACATCGCGCTGCGGCTGCTGCGCGACGGCGCCCACACCACGATCACCACCCGCTTCCCCCACGACGCGATCCGCCGGTTCACGGCCATGCCCGACAGCGCCGACTGGATCCACCGGCTCAAGATCGTCGGCATAGACCTGCGCGACCCCGCGCAGGTCGTCGCGCTCGCCGACTCGGTGGCCGCCGAAGGGCCACTGGACATCCTGATCAACAACGCGGCGCAGACCGTGCGCCGCTCGCCGGCCGCCTACGGCGAGCTGGTGGCGGCCGAGGCCGCGCCGCTGCCGGCCGGAGCGCTGCCCTCCTGCGAGGTGTTCGGCGCCTTCGGCTCCGGCGCGCCGGCCGCCCCCGCGCTGCCCGGGCCCCGCTCCCAGGGGCTGACCGCGCAGGACGTGACCGAGCTGGCCCTGGTCAGCGGCTCCGCCACGCCCGCCAGGATCGCGGCGGGAACCGCCATCGACGCCGGCGGCCTGGTGCCCGACCTCGACCCGAGCAACACCTGGGTGCAGACCGTCGGCGAGGTGGACCCGATCGAGCTGCTCGAGGTCCAGCTGTGCAACGTGACGGCGCCCTTCGTCCTGGTCAGCCGGCTGCGGCCGGCGATGGCCGCGGCCGCCGCCCGGCGCAAGTACGTGGTCAACGTCTCGGCGATGGAAGGGCAGTTCAGCCGCGGTTACAAGGGCCCCGGCCACCCGCACACCAACATGGCCAAGGCCGCGCTGAACATGCTCACCCGCACCAGCGCCCAGGAGATGCTGGAGACCGACGGCATCCTGATGACCGCGGTCGACACCGGCTGGATCACCGACGAGCGCCCGCACCCGGACAAGGTCCGGCTGGCCGCCGAGGGCTTCCACGCGCCGCTCGACCTGGTGGACGGGGCGGCCCGGGTGTACGACCCGATCGTGCGCGGCGAGGCCGGCGAGGACCTCCACGGCTGCTTCCTCAAGGACTACGCGCCCTCGCCCTGGTGAGCGCGGCGGGCCCGCGTCAGCCGCGCGCCGGCGGGGCGGTGCTGTCCCTGACCACCAGCTCGCCGGCCACCTCGACCCGGGTCGTCTCCGGCTGCTCCCCGCCGAGCAGTTGCAGCACCATCCGGGCCGCGACCGCGGCCATCTCGGGCAGCGGCGTGCGCACGGTGGTCAGCCGGGGCGTCACCCACTCCGCGAACGGCAGGTCGTCGAAGCCGACCACGCTCACGTCCTGCGGGACCCGCAGCCCCAGCGCGGCGGCGGCCCGGTAGGTGCTGAGTGCCTGCTGGTCGCTGCCCGCGAAGATCGCGGTCGGCCGGTCGGGCAGCCGCAGCAGGTCGAGCGCGTGCCGGTACGCCGGCTCGTTCCGGAAGTCGCCGTGACGCATCAGGTCCGGGTCGACCGGCAGGCCGGCCTCCTCCAGCGCCGAGCGGTAGCCGTCCACCCGGGCCCGCGAGGACAGCCGGTCCGGCGGGCCGCCGATCACCGCGATCCTGCGGTGGCCGAGCCGCACCAGATGGCGGGTGGCGGCCAGCCCGCCCGGCCAGTTGGTCGCGCCCACCCACGGCACGCCCGGCGGCGGCTCCTCCACCGGCGCGATCAGCGCGTACGGGACGCCGAGCCGGCGCAGCTCCGCGTCCTCGTCCTCGTCGAGCTCCGGGATGACCAGGATCGCCCCGCGGGTCCTGCGGGTGGCCAGCGAGTCCAGCCAGCGCCCGGCGGTGGGCCCGCCGCGCTCCCGGGCCGCGGAGACGACGAGGCCCATGCCGACCGCGTGGAGCGCCTCCTCGGCCCCGCGGATCAGCTCCACCGCCCACGGGCCGTCGATGTCCTTGATGACGAAGTCCAGCAGCCCGCCGGGCGCCAGCGCGGTGGCCGCCGGCCGGGACCGGGCCAGATAGCCGTGCTGCTCCAGCAGCCGCTGCACCCGGGCGCGGGTGCGGGAGGCCACGTCCGAGCGGTCGTGCAGCACCTTGGAGACGGTGGAGACGGAGACGCCCGCCTGGGCGGCGATGTCCGCCAGCGTCGTCCCGCCCGTGCTCCCGGCGCCCGGACCGCCGCCCGTCTCCTCGCCCACGCTCTCCGCCCTCCGCCCGCCGCGGAGCCCTCGCACCGCCGGTCCCGGCAAAGTATGGCGAACGCGCGGCGCCCGCGGCCGCTCCGGCCTGCACCGGAACGGCCTCGCGGACAGGTGGCGCCGGGCGGCGAACGGTAATTTGGAAACATGGAGCCGACCGCGACCGCCGGGCGGCCCCGGGCATCGCTGGCGATGCGATCCCCGTGGGTCCGGCTGGCCGCACCGTTCGCCGTCGTCGCCCTGCTGCTCGCCATCGACCTGGCCGGCGGCACCGCGATCCGGATCGGCGGCCTGATGATCGGGGTGCCCGCGCTGTGCGCGGTGTTCCTCGGCCCCGGGCAGGTGCTCGTCCTCACGGTCGTGACCATGGGCTGCGTGATGGTGGCGGCGGTGAACAACCACCAGTTCGACGCCACGAACTTCCCGATCGTGATCTCGACCGAGGTGCTGATCGGCGTGGGCGCCGTGACCGCGTCCAGGCTCCGGGTCAGACGCGAGCAGCAGCTCGCCCAGGCCCGCTGGGTGGCGTCCGTCGCCCAGCAGCTCCTGCTGCGCCCGCTGCCCGGCCGGCTCGGGCCACTCACGATGGCCTCGCTCTACCTCGCGGCCGAGGAGGAGGCGGCGATCGGCGGCGACCTCTACGCCGCGACCGCGCTGGACTCCGGCGACGCCCGGCTGATGGTGGGCGACGTCCAGGGCAAGGGGCTCGGCGCGGTGGAGGTGGCCGGCTTCCTGCTGGCCGGTTTCCGGCGGGCCGCCCGCCGCCGGGTGGAGCTGCCCGACCTGCCCGGCTACCTCGACTGCCGGCTGCGCGAGGACCTCACGGACGCGGAGGAGACCGCACAGCCCACCCCCGACGGCGTGCGCGCCGCCCCGCGCAGCGGCCCGCGCCTGCTGGAGGGCTTCGTCACCGCCGTGGTCGTCGACGTCACCGACGACGGCAGCAAGCTGCACGTCGCCAACTGCGGTCACCCGCCACCGCTGCTCCTGCACGACGGCATCGTGCGGCGCCTCCTCCCCGAGGTCCCGGCACTGCCGCTCGGCCTCGGCGACCTCGGGGAGGAGCGCCACGACATCGACACCTACGCGATGGAGGCCGGCGACATCCTGCTGCTCTACACCGACGGCGTCACCGAGGCCCGCGACGCCGAGGGCGTCTTCTACCCCCTCGCCGAACGCCTCCCCACATGGTCCGCCGAACCGCCCGAAACCCTCCTCCACCACCTCCGCGAGGACCTCATGCGCCACTCCGCCTCCAGCCTCGCCGACGACGTCGCCCTCGTAGCCGTCCAACGCCCGGGGTGAGGGGGGAGGGGAGGGATCGGCTGAACGTGATGGGTGAAGGTAGCTCGCGGGGTGGACGGATCGGCTGGAGGTGGGGGGTGGACGTAGCTCGTCAGGTGAACGTATCGGCTGGACGTGATGGGTGAAGGTAGTTCGCCGGGTGAACGTATCGGCT
>WRCZ01000281.1 GCA_009783685.1 Actinomycetes bacterium | reverse complement strand
CGCCGGGCAGGTCGATGGACTCGCCCGGCAGGTCGCGGGCCAGGATGTCGAGGATCCAGGCCGGTTCGTGGCGGCTCACCAAGCCGCCCGGGAGTGCCTCGACGCACGTGCACCGCACCGAGCAGGGCGCCGGCCACGCAGGCGACCGAGGCGCCGCTCGGTGCGGCGGCCGCGAAGCGCAGCCCGGCTTCGACGCCGCCGCAGCCGGGCCCTTGAGCCGTGGCGCCGCGTCCCGAGGCGCCCGTCAGCCCTCCTGGTGGGCGGGGGCACGGAGGTCCACGGCGGTGGCGGCGAAGGCGAGGGGGCCGGGGAGCAGGGGCAGCAGGACGGGCACGGCCCAGCCGAGCAGCGCGGCCAGGACCACGGCGCCCGACAGGAGGGCGGTGCCGCGCGGGTCGGCCAGGGACCGGGTCAGGGCCTCGCGGCCGGAGAGCCGGTGCGGGACGTCCAGGGCGACGGCGCGCAGGCCGACGGCGGCGGCGCCGAGTGCGAGCAGCAGCAGGACCGGCGCCATGACGGACGCCCCGGGCAGCCCGGAGCGCAGCAGCGCGACGTCGAGCAGGAACAGCGCGCCGAAGGCGGGCGGCGCCAGGCCCTTGGCGAGCGCGGGCAGGGTCAGGCGGGCCCGCAGTTCGGCCACCAGGTCGCCCACCTTGACCTGCACGCCGGTGCCCGCGGTCCGGCGGAGCACCGCGCAGGCGGCGGACAGCGCGGCCGGGGCGGTGACCACCGGCAGGCAGGCCACCGCCGTGACCACGCCCACCAGCAGCATGTCGGCGAACAGGGTGAAGCCGGAGCCGAACACCTCGCCCGGCTCGCGCCGGGCCCGGCGGGTGTCCGCGGGTACGTGACTCAACGCTCCTCCTCAGCTCTTCAGTCCGGACGTGGCCATGCCCTGCACCAGGTAGCGCTGGAAGACCAGGAAGAACAGCACGATGGGCAGGACGGAGATCACCGACATGGCGAACATGGGTCCGTAGGCGGAGGTGCTGGACTGGTCGACGAAGTTGCGCAGCGCCAGCGTGATCGTGGCCTTGTCCGGCGAGAACAGGTAGATCATCTGCGCGAAGAAGTCGTTCCAGGACCAGATGAACGAGAAGATCGCGGTGGTGATCAGCGCGGGGCGGCTCAGCGGCAGGATGATGTGGAAGAACGAGCGGAACGGGCCGCAGCCGTCGATCCTGGCCGCCTCCTCCAGGTCCCTGGGCAGGTTCCGCATGAACTGCACGATGAGGAAGACGAAGAACGCCTCCACCGCGAGGAACTTGGGCAGGACGAGCGGCCAGTAGGTGTTCGTCATGCCGAGCTTGTTGAAGATGATGTACTGCGGGATCAGCACCACGTGCTGCGGCAGCATCAGCGTGGCCACGGTGAACGCGAACATCGGGCCGCGCATCCGGAACCGCAGCCGTGCGAAGGCGTAGGCGGCGAGCGAGCAGGACGCGACGTTCCCGACCACCGCGCCGAGGCTGATCAGCAGGCTGTTGCCGAGCAGCCGGGGCACCGAGACGCCGGAGACGCCGTCCAGCGCGGTGCCGTAGTTGCTCCACTCGAAGTGGCGGGGCCACAGGTCGACGCTGGTCACCACCTCGTCGGCCGGCTTCACCGAGGTCACCAGCAGCCAGAGCAGCGGGTACAGCAGGGCGATCAGCGCGAGCAGCGCGACCGCGTGGGGCAGCCGGCGTCGCAGGGTCAGGTTCATCATTCCGCCTCGTCCGCGTAGAACACCCAGGACCGGGAGACCTTGAACATCACCGCGGTGACGGCCGCGATGGCGAGCAGCATCAGCCAGGCCATGGCCGACGCGTAGCCCATGTGCGAGGCGGTGAACCCGCGCTCGTAGAGGTAGAGCGTGTAGAAGAGGGTCGAGTCCGCCGGTCCGCCGTTGCCGCCGCTGACCACGAACGCGGGGGTGAAGACCTGGAAGGACTGGATCATCTCCAGCACCAGGTTGAAGAAGACCACCGGCGAGAGCATCGGCACCGTGACGGACACGAACTGCCGCCAGGGGCCTGCCCCGTCGAGGGCCGCCGCCTCGTACAGCTCCGGGGAGATCTGCTGGAGGCCGGCGAGGAAGATGACCATGGGGGCGCCGAACTGCCAGACGGTCAGCAGCACCACCACGTACGTGGCCAGGTGCGGGTTGCCGACCCAGCTGCCGATGTGGATGCCGAAGGTGCCGAGAACGCGGTCGACCGTGCCGCCGTCGTTGAACAGCGCGCGGAACACCAGGGCGATCGACATGCTCGCGCCGAGCAGGGACGGGGCGTAGAACGCCGACCGGTAGAAGCCCCGGCCCCGGCTGCTGAGCCGCTTGAGCAGCAGCGCGGCGCCGAGCGCCAGCGCCAGCTTCAACGGGACGGCGATCACCACGTACTTCAGGGTGGTCAGGACCGACCGCCAGAACCGCGGGTCGTCCGTCAGCATCTCCGTGTAGTTGCGCAGGCCCACCCAGTGCGGGGCGCTGAACATGTCGTAACTGGTGAAGGAGAGGTAGAGGGAGACCGCCATCGGCACCAGCGTCACCGCGACCGCGCCGACCATCCACGGGGTGAGGAACACGTAGGCGGGCCAGCGGGCCTCCCGGCCGCGGCGGGTGCGCCGGCCGCGTCCCGCCCGGTCCGCCACCCGCGCGGACGGCCCGGTCACGTCGATCTGCGAGACGCTCATGACTCCAGCTCCTGCTTCGCCTGGACGACCAGTTCGTGGGCTGCCTTCGCGGGCGACGCCAGCCCGAACTCCACGCGCTGGTACTCGCGGACGAAGGCGCTCTCGATGGCGACGTCCCCCTTGGGGGGCGCGGACGGCGGCGGCTGCACGCCGTACTTCTGCATCACCTCGTCGAACTGCCACACCTTCAGGTCCGGCCCGCTGAGCTTGCCGTCCACCTCGGCGGCGATCTTCCGGTTGGGCGGCTGGGAGCGGGTGACGCCCAGGATGTCGCCGGCCTGCGGGTCGTTGAGGAGGAAGTCCATCAACTCGGCCGCGGCCCGGGGGTGGTGGGAGTGGGCGCCGATTCCGATGAGCATCGTCGGCTTGAAGTAGGAGCCGGCCCTGCCGTCGACGGTGGGGACCGGGGCGAAGCGCATGGTGTGCCCGGTCGGGCTGGTGAAGCCGGTGAAGGTGGCGTCCCAGGAGTAGTCGAGGGCGTCCAGGCCGCGGCTGAAGGCGCTGACGCCGGTCGCGTCGGCCTGCGCGCTGTCCTTGGCCGAGACCAGCGCCCCCGACTTCTGGAGCGTGTGGCAGAAGGTCCAGAACTCCGCGAGGTCCTGCTCGGTGTAGCCGAGCTCGGTGGGGCCGGCGTAGAGCTGCTTGCCGTGGCTGCGGAGCCAGTCCTCGAAGACGTCCTCGTTGCTGCCGCCGTCGTTGGCGCCCGCCACGGTCCGCCCGTCGGGGGACGTGAGCTTCATGGCGGCGATCCTCGCGGCGACGTCGGCCCAGTCCTGCCAGGTCCAGGAGGGTTGGGGCGCCGGGATGCCGGCCTTCTCGAAGACCGTGGCGTCGTAGACGTAGCCGGTGATGCCGCGGCCCATCGGCAGCGCGTACTGCTTGCCGTCCAGGTGGCCGGTGCCCACCAGCGACGGGTCCATCTCGCCGGTGTGCAGGGTGCCGTCGTCGACGTACCGGTCCAGCGGGAGCAGCGCGCCGCCGGTGGCGAACTGGGAGATCTGGCGGTAGTCCAGCTGCGCCAGGTCCGGTATGCCGCCGCCGGCGGCCTGGGTGGCCAGCCGCTGCTTGTAGGAGCCGAAGTCGGCGTTGGACATCTGGACGCTGATGTCCGGGTGCTCCTTCTCGAAGAGGTGCACCGCCTTCTCGGTGCGGGCCTGGCGGTTGTCGTTGCCCCACCAGGTGAAGGTGAGGGTGATGTGGTGGCCGGCGGCGCCGGTGGAGCCGCAGGAGGTGAGCGCGGCCAGCAGGACGGTGCCGCAACCGGCGGCGACCGCCGTGGTGAACGCTCGGCGGCGGGGTAACCGGCGCCGGCCGCTTCGGGGTTCGGGCATGGTGGCCTTTCCCTGGTGGATGGGTGGAGCGTTGGCGCGCGGCGGTGGGCGGGCGCCGCCGGACGGGGCCGGGCCGTCTCCGGCCGATCCCGCCTGTCCCGCGGGGTCGGGCACGGCCCGTGCCCGGGCCGTGCCCGACCCCGCTCACGCTTCGTGGTAGACGTCGAGACGGCCGCACATGCCGAACCGTCCGGTCGCGGTGGGGCCGCCGGCCCGGGTGCGGGCCGCGGCCAGGTGGCGTGGGTCGCCGTCGCCGAGGGCGGCCAGCTGGGCGCGGGTGGCGGTGGCGGCCGCGTGGGCGCCCTCCTGCCAGCGGCGCTCCCAGTCGGCGAGGCGGGGCCGCACCAGCTCGGCCGCGGCGCGGTGGAAGGCGGCGAGCGGCTCCTGGTCGCCGGTGGCGGCCGCGTCCCGCAGCTCGAGGAAGCGGCGGGTGGCGAGGTCGCGGCGGGAACGGGCCGCGGTGGCCTGCTCCTTCTCGCTCCCCCGCGTGGGGAGCCGGACCGCCGCCGCGTAGGTGCCGGGGTCGGTGAGCAGGTCCGGGGGCAGGGTGAGGACGGCGTCGCCCGCTTCGGGGAGCCCGCTGTTCTGCATGACGACGGTGATCCGCAGCCCGCCGTCGTTGACCAGCCGGTGGATGGTGCCGGGGGTGAACCAGGCCACCGTGCCGGCGCGCAGCGGGGTCTCCTGGAAGCCGGAGGTGGTGAGGGTCTGCACGCTGCCCTCGCCGTCCGTCACCACGTAGCCCTCGCTGCACGTCAGGTGGAGGTGCGGGGTGCCGCCGCCGGGCCGTCCGTCGACGGTCGGCCAGTCGTAGACGTCCAGCCGGGAGACCGCGACCGCGCCGGGGAAGCCGTCGTAGGACGCCGTCACCATGGGTGCCGCTCCAGGTGGGCGGTGACCGCCGCGCGGTCCCAGGCGCCGTCGGCGACGTGGACGCGGTAGGAGCGGGCCAGTGCCTCGCCGGGCTCCAGGACCAGCTCCTCGTGGAAGGCGAAGGACGGGGCGACGGCGGCGAACGGTTCGGTGCGGACGAACCAGTGGGCGGGGTGGGTGCCCTTCTCGCCCGCGTGGTCGTTGCCGGGCGCGTGCTCGAAGACGAGGGTGGCGTGCCCGTCGCGGCCGTCGTGCTCGCCGGAGTAGGCGAGCCACGGGGCCTGCTCGCCCATCAGGTCGCGCTCGGCGTGGTCGGCGCCGGCGGTGAAGGCGTGGCCGCCGCGGAACGCCCGGGGCCCGCGCCAGAACAGCCCGGTGTACCCGGCGTCGGGGCGCCCGGCGGTGGTGGGGCTGCCGAACCGCAGCGGCTCGGTGCGCCGGTTGGTGACGGCGGAGCTCCAGGTCAGGGTCCAGCTGCCGGCCTCGGCGTCGGCCCGGACCTCGATCCTGCGGTCCTCCTCGGCCCAGAGCGAGCCGTCGTGCGGGTGCCAGGTCAGGCGCTCGGCGATCACCACGCCGTCCGGGCCGGCCGACACCTGGTCGAAGCCGGCGTGCGCCATCGAGCCGATCCGCTCGGGCAGCGGCACGTAGCCCTCGCCGTGGACGTAGGTGTTGCCGCCCCACAGGTTCTGGCCCGACAGGTGGGACGCGGTGAGCTGGAGCCCCTTGTGCCAGCGGTGGTCGTTGGGGCGGTAGTCGGTGACGAGGCCGCCGCCGAGGGTGCGGATCGGGTGGAGGTAGGGCTTGGGCGCCTCCCAGGCGGCCTCCGGGCGGTAGGTGTAGGCGAACAGCTCGGTTCCGGTGGCGGGGTGGGTCACGGTGATCCGGTCGTCGTGGACGTGGGTCAGCGCGAGCGTCATGCGGCCTGCTCCTCCTCGGGGGCGACGGCCGGCAGCCGGTCGGGGCTGCCGCCGTGCATGGCGGCGTAGAACGGGTCGCCGGGGCCGATCTCGCCGGCCCGGACGGTGGTGTCGGTGAAGGCGGACTTGTAGAGCGCGGCGGTGAACTCCACGATCCGCCGGCCGCCCTCGCCGCTGGTCGGGTGGGCGGTGCCGGCCCGGATGTCGGCCACCAGGGCGCGGAGTTGGGCCAGATGGGAGCTGGGCTCGTCGGGGCCGAAGTCGTTCCAGGCCAGGGCCGTCTCCTGCGGGACGCCGGGGGCGGGGGTGATCCGCCAGTCGGCGTTGCGGTAGCCGTAGAGGTGGGTGAGTTCGATGGTGGCCAGCTCGCAGTCGATCCTGATCCGGCTGACCTCGTCGGGGCTGAGCACGCTGTTGACGACGGTGGCGACCGCGCCGCCGGCGAACCGGACCTGGGCGGTGGAGACGTCCTCGGTCTGCACGTCGTGCACCAGCCGGGCGGCCATCGCGCGGATCTCGCGCCACGGGCCCATCAGGTCCAGCAGCAGGTCGGTCTGGTGGATGCCGTGGCCCATGGCGGGGCCGCCGCCCTCGGTGTCCCAGCGGCCGCGCCACGGCACGGCGTAGTAGTCGGCGCCGCGGTACCAGGTGGTCTGGCAGTGCGCGACCAGCGGCCGGCCGAAGGCGCCCTCGCGCAGCAGCCGGCGGACGTGGCGGGCGCCGGAGCCGAACCGGTGCTGGAAGACGAAGGCCGTGGCCGGGGCACCTGGCTCCGCCTCGGCGGCCGCCGTCACGGCGTCGTAGTCGGCGAGCGAGGGGCAGGGCGGTTTCTCGCACCACACGTGGGCGCCGGAGCGCACCGCGGCGACCGCCTGCGCCCGGTGGAGGGAGGGCGGGGTGCAGAGCACCACCAGGTCGGGGCGCACCTGGGCGAGCATGGCGTCCAGGTCGGTGAAGGCGCCCGCCACGGCGAACTCGTCGGCGGCGGCCCGGGCGGCTTCCTCGGCGATGTCGACGACGGCGACGGTCTCCACCGTTCCCTCCCCCGCCAGGGTGGCGAGCGCGGGCAGGTGGCTTCCTCGGGCGATGGATCCGGTGCCCACCACGGCGGTGCGCAGCGGGAGGTTCGGGCGATCCGGGGACATACGGGCCCTCTCGTGAGGCTGACGGTACGTCACGAGCGGTACGGGAGCGGGGTGTCCGCCTGCCGCTCGATCGCCTGGGGCGCGGCGGCGGTCCGCCACGCGTCCCTGGCACGAGGGCGCACGGAGCCCCCGGAAGGGTGAGCCGACGGCTCCTCCGCCCCTGCTGTTCCAACGTTGTAACCAGCGGGCGCGCGAGCGGTCAACCCTTTGTGCACGGCCGGCTCCTTACTGACGTCGGCAGGGGAACGGTCTGCGATGAACTGCCCTACAATGAGGCACCTTCGAGAAGGGGCAGGTACGTGACCGCAGTGACGCTCAAGGACGTCGCCGACCGCGCGGGCGTCTCCGTCAAGACTGTTTCCAACGTTGTACGCGGGATGGCGAAAGTGGCTCCCGCCACCCGGGAACGCGTCATGGCCGCGGTGAGCGAACTGGGGTACCGCCCCAACCCGTCGGCGGTGCGGCTGCGCACCGGGCGCAGCGGGCTGATCGCCCTGGCGGTGCCGTTCCTGGCCACGCCCTACTTCGCCGAACTCGCCCACCACGTGCGGACGGAGGCGTCCCGGATCGGGCTGACGGTGCTGATCGAGGAGACGCTGGGCGACGCCCGCGAGGAGCTGCGGCTGGCCAGCGGTCTGGGCGCGGCCCTGCTGGACGGCGTGATCCTCTCCCCGCTCCGGGTGCCCTTCGACCAACTCGCCGCCACCACGGCCGGTTTCCCGCTGGTGCTGCTGGGCGAGCGCGAGGACGGCCGCGAGCAACTCGACGCCGACCACGTCCTGATCGACAACGTGGCCGCGGCGCGCGAGGCCACCGCCCACCTCGTCTCGCTCGGCCGGACGCGGTTCGCCGCCGTCGGTGTGGACCGGCAGGGCTCGGCGACCAGCCGGCAGCGGCTGGAGGGCTTCCAGCTCGCCCTGCACGAGGCGGGTGTCCCCTTCGATCCCCGACTCGCGCCGCCGGTCGCGGAGTTCGACCGGCGCAGCGGGCTGCGGGCCGGCCGCACGCTCGCCGCCCTCCCGGCCGGGAGCCGCCCGGACGCGGTGTTCTGCTTCAACGACATGCTGGCGGTCGGCGTGATCCGGGCCTTCCACGAGGCCGGTCTCGGCGTGCCCGGGGACACCGCCGTCGCCAGCGTCG
>WRCZ01000280.1 GCA_009783685.1 Actinomycetes bacterium | reverse complement strand
GCTACCTCACCGTGGTGTTCGCGGCCGGCGCGTGGACGGGCGAGCCGGAGAACCGCGAGCCGGCCAAGCACGACCATGTCGGCTGGGTACAACTCGACTCCCTGCCGCAGGAGTTCGTACGAAGCACGGAACGGATCCTGCGCGGCTGGCGGGCCGGCCGGCTGGGCCCGACGCTGCACCGCTGGGACTAGCCCCGTCGAACCGTCACACCGAGAGGCCGCCAACCCGCCCGCCCGCAGCGGCAGATGGCGTCGGCCGACCCCTGTCGCCCGGCACCGCCACGTCCCCTGGCCCCCGCCTCAGGAGGCATCGGACGCGAACAGCTCCAGATGGCCGCACTTCGGGCAGCGGAACGCCTCGATCTGCCGGCGCCGGCGGCCGATCCGCTTGGCGCCGCCGAGGAGGCCGCGCTCCAACCGGCCCTCGATCCACCGGGCGTAGCCGCGCGATCCCTGGCCCGCGTCCTCGACGAACCCCGGTTCCAGGCCGATGGCGCCGCACTGGCCGCACGTGATCGCTTCCACGCGGCTGAGTCTAGGCGGGACTTCGTCCGACCCGTAGGGGCAGCATCGACCCTTCGGGGGATGGACCGGGCCCGACTGGGGCGGGAACGTGGAGGGATGGGACGAAAGGGGAAGGTCTGGCTGGCCGGAGTCGCGTGCGCGGCAGCCGCCGCGGTCGTCACGGGGTGCGACCCCGCCGACGGCCTGGGGGAGAGCGCCGTGTCCGTCACCACCGACCAACTGGCCACACACGCGCTGAAACACGACCACGTCAAGGTGCAGTGGCTCTCGTGCAGCGCCTCCACCGGCACGAAGTCGGCGAAGGTGGACTGCCTGGGGCGCACCGAGGACCAGCAGAAGATCACCGTGAAGGGCACCGTCACCGAGCAGTTGGACGACACCTGCGTGCGCGGGCGGCTCGTCGCCGTCGTCGGCGGCAGGACCGTCTTCGACGTGACCGGGCTCGGCACCTGCACGCATCGCACCGGCAGTTCGGCGACGCCTTGATCGAAGTTAGGGTGGCCGGGTGACCAACCAGCCGGCGCAGCCCGCGCAGTTCCCGCAGCCGCAGCAGGCGGCCCCGCACCCGTCGTACCTCAGGAACCCGCATCCGTACGGCGATGCGATCGCCTTCACGGCCGAGGACGACGTGTGGCTGGCGCCGCTGGACGGCGGCCGGGCCTGGCGGGTCAGCGCGGACAACATGCCCGTCGGGCGGCCCAGGATCAGCCCGGACGGCGGGCTGATCGCCTGGACCTCCACCCGCGACGGCGCCCCCGAGGTGCATCTGGCGCCGCTCGCCGGCGGGCCGTCGACCCGCCTGACGTACTGGGGCAACGCCCGTACCGCGGTGCGCGGCTGGACCCCGGGCGGCGACCTGGTGGTGGTGAGCACCGAGGGCCAGCCGTCGCTGCGCAGGACCTGGGCGCGCCGGCTGCCGCTGGACGGCGGCCCCGCCGAACTGCTGCCGTACGGGCCGGTCGGCGACGTGGCGTACGGGCCGGACGGCGCGGTGCTGCTGCAGAGCGCGACGATGAGCCGGGAGGCCGCGTACTGGAAGGGCTACCGCGGCGGGACCGCCGGCAAGCTGTGGCTGGACCCGGACGGCGGCGGGGAGTTCCACCGGGTGCACGCCGGCCTCGACGGCAACCTCGAATGCCCGCTGTGGGTGGGTGGGCGGATCGCGTTCCTGTCCGACCACGAGGGGCAGGGCGCGCTGTACTCCAGCCTCCCCGACGGCTCCGACCTGCGCCGCCACACGCCGCTGGGCACCGGCTTCTACGCCCGGCAGGCCGCCACCGACGGCCATCGCGTCGCCTACGCCGGCGGCGGCCGCATCCATCTGCTCGACGACCTGGACGGCGCCGAGCCGCGCCTGCTGGAGGTCCGCCTCGGCGGGCAGCGCACCGATCTGCAGCCGCATCCGGTGCGCGCCGCCCACCACCTCGGCGACGCCCGGCCCGACCACACCGGCCGCGGCAGCGCCGTGGAGATCCGCGGCACCACCCACTGGATCACCCACCGCGGCGGCCCGGCCCGCGCGCTGGCCGCGCAGCCCGGCGTGCGCACCCGCCATCCGCGGGTCTTCCAGCAGGGCAGCGAGCAGCACGTCGTGTGGGTCACCGACGCCGAGGGCGACGACGCGCTGGAGATCGCCCCGGCCACCGGCCTGCCGGCGGGCACCGCCCCGCGGCGGCTGGCCGCCGGGCGGCTCGGCCGGGTGCACGAGATCGAGGTCTCGCCCGACGGCCACCGCATCGCGGTCGCCGGCCACGACGGCCGGGTGCTGCTGGTGGAGGCGCAGACCGGCGAGGTCCGCGAGGTCGTGGCGGGCGACGCGGGGGACGCCTCGGGCCTGGCGTTCTCGCCCGACTCCGGCTGGCTGGCCTGGTCCCACCCCGGCCCCGGCTCGCTGCGGCAGATCAAGCTCGCCGCCACCTCCGACCTGACGGTGGTCGACGCGACGCCGCTGCGCTTCCAGGACTTCGCGCCCGCCTTCACCGCGGACGGCAAGCACCTGGCGTTCCTGTCCGAGCGGGCCTTCGACCCGGTCTACGACGCCCATGTCTTCGACCTGTCGTTCCCCAACGCCTGCCGCCCGTACCTGGTGACGCTCGCCGCGGCCACCCCGTCCCCGTTCGGCCCGCAGCGGCACGGCCGCCCCTACGAGGAGGACGACACCCCCGGCGACGGCGACGGCGGCCCCTCGCAGGGCGAGGACAAGGACCGCGGCGACGGGGACGGCGGCACCGAGCGGCCGCAGCCGACGGTGGTCGACGCGGACGGGCTGGCCGACCGCATCGTGCCCTTCCCGGTGGAGGCCGGCCGGTACTCGGGGCTGCGGGCGGCCAAGGGCGGCGTGCTCTGGCTGCGCCACCCGCTGCTCGGCGTGCTCGGCGCGGCGCTGGCCGGGCCGGAGGCGCAGCCGCCCGGCACCCTGCTGGAGCGCTACGACCTGGCGCAGCTGCGGCTGGAGGAGATCGCCGACGACGCCGACGACTTCGCGGTCACCGGCGACGGCACCAAGGTGCTGGTCGCCGGCGACGGCCGGCTGCGGATCACCCCCGCGGACAGCAAGGCCGACTCCGGCGACGACTCCGACGGCACGGTCACCGTCGACCTGAGCCGCATCCGGGTCACCGTGCGGCCGGCCGACGAGTGGCGCCAGATGTTCCACGAGACGCACCGCCTCATGCGGGACAACTTCTGGCGGGCCGACATGGACGGCCGGGACTGGGACGCCAGTGCCGCCCGCTACCGCCCGCTGCTGGACGCGGTCGCCACCCACGACGACCTGGTGGACGTGCTGTGGGAGCTGCACGGCGACCTGCGCACCTCGCACGCCTACGTCAGCCCGCCCGGCGGCTACCGCGACCCGCTGCACCGCCAGGGCCTGCTCGGCGCGGACATCTCCCGTGCCGATGACGGGAGTTGGCGGATCGACCGGGTGCTGCCCGGCGAGTCCTCCGACCCGCAGGCCCGCTCGCCGCTGGCCGCGCCGGGTGCCGCGGTCCGCGCCGGCGACACGCTGCTCGCGGTCGACGGCCACCCGGTGGACCCGGTGACCGGGCCCGGGCCGCTGCTCGTCGGCACCGCGGGCAAGCCCGTGGAGCTGACGATCGGCCCGGCGGACGGCGGCCCGGTCCGGCACGTGGTGGTCGTGCCGCTCTCCGACGAGGAGCAACTGCGGTACCACGACTGGGTGGCCGGCCGGCGGGCCCGGGTGCACGAGGCGTCCGGCGGCCGGCTCGGCTACCTGCACGTCCCCGACATGGTCGGCAGCGGCTGGGCGCAGCTGCACCGCGACCTGCGGGTCGAGGTGGCCCGCGAGGGCCTGGTGGTCGACGTGCGGGAGAACCGCGGCGGTCACACCTCGCAGCTCGTCGTGGAGAAGCTGGCCCGCCGCATCATCGGCTGGGACGTGCCGCGGCACGGCCTGCCCTTCAGCTACCCGCAGGACGCGCCGCGCGGCCCGATCGTCGCGATCGCCAACGAGTTCTCCGGGTCGGACGGCGACATCGTCACCGCCGCGGTGCGGGCGCTGGGCATCGGGCCGGTGGTGGGCACCCGCACCTGGGGCGGGGTCATCGGGATCGACAGCCGCTACGGGCTGGTCGACGGGACCGGGGTCACCCAGCCGAAGTACGCGATGTGGGTGGAGGGGCACGGCTGGGGCATGGAGAACCGCGGCGTCGACCCCGACGTGGAGGTGGTGACGGCCCCGCAGGACTGGGCTCGCGGCCACGACCCCCAGCTGGACCGGGCCGTCGCCCTGGCCCTGGAGGCGCTGGAGCTGACGCCGGCCAAGCAGCCTCCGTCCCTCCCCTGAACGCGGGCCCGGCGGGGCGCGGGTGACGGTCACCCGCGCCCGGGAGGAAGGGCGGTGCTCCCAGGAGCGCGGGGTACTCCGCGCCGGGCAGGCACCCCCGGATCCCCGCCCCGGGAGGGGCGGTGCCCGGGCCCCGCGGGGCGCCGCAGCGATCACCGGCACCGCGGACCCGGTAGCATCGGCGCCAGCCGCACCCGCACGCCGTACGCCAGAACCCGAGGGGGAGCCGACATGGCGGGAGAACCGCAGGACGACTGCCTGTTCTGCAAGATCGTGAAGGGGGAGATCCCCGCCACGGTCGTCCGGGAGACCGCGACCACGGTCGCCTTCCGCGACATCAACCCGCAGGCGCCCACCCACGTCCTGGTCATCCCGCGCGTGCACTACAAGGACGCGGCCACGCTGGCCGCCGCCGACCCCGAGGTGACCGCGGACGTGCTGCGCGAGGCCGGCGAGGTCGCTGCGCTGGAGAAGGTGGACGGCACCGGCTACCGGATCGTCTTCAACACCGGCCCGGGCGCGGGCCAGACGGTCTTCCACGCGCACGCCCACGTGCTGGGCGGCCGCGACCTGCAGCGCCTGGTCTGACCGGGCGGCGCCGGCCACCGTGAGCGCGCGCGAACTCGTCGTCCTCGGCACCGCCAGCCAGGTGCCCACCCGCCAGCGCAACCACAACGGCTACGTGCTGCGCTGGGACGGCGAGGGCATCCTCTTCGACCCGGGCGAGGGCAGCCAGCGGCAGATGCTGCACGCCGGGGTGTCGGCGCACGACCTGACCCGGATCTGCGTGACGCACTTCCACGGCGACCACTCGCTGGGACTGGCCGGCGTCATCCAGCGGATCAACCTCGACCGGGTGCCGCACCCGGTCGTCGTGCACTACCCGGCCAGCGGGCAGCGGTACTTCGAGCGGCTGCGCCGCGCCACCGCCTACCACGAGACCGCGGACCTGCGGCCGGAGCCGGTGTCCGACGACGGCCGGCTGGCGGTGACGCCCGCCTTCACGCTCTCCGCGGCCCGCCTGTCGCATCCCGTCGAGTCGTACGGCTACCGGCTGACCGAACCCGACAGCCGCCGCCTGCTGCCCGAGAAGCTGGCCGCGCACGGCATCGCCGGGCCCGACGTCGGGCTGCTGCAGCGCCAGGGCTCGCTGCGCGGGGTGACGCTGGAGGAGGTCAGCGCGCCGCGCCGCGGGCAGCGGTTCGCGTTCGTGATGGACACCCGGCTGTGCGACGCGGTCCACGCTCTCGCCGCGGACTGCGACCTGCTGGTGGTGGAGTCCACCTTCCTGGACGCCGACGCCCATCTGGCTGTCGAGCACGGCCACCTGACGGCGCGCCAGGCAGGCGCGGCGGCCCGCGCGGCGGGCGTGCGGCACCTGGTGCTCACCCACTTCTCGCAGCGCTACACCGACGCGTCGCTGTTCGCCGTCGAGGCCCGCGCGGCCGGCTTCGAGGGGCAGCTCACCGTCGCCGAGGACCTCATGCGGGTCCCGTTCCCCAAGCGCCGCTGACGCCCGTCCCCGACCGCCCGCGGCGAAGGCCGCCGCGGCGCCCGGGGACGGGACGCCTCCCGCGCTACGGCAGGTAGTACATCGGGTTCGGCAGCTTGTAGGACTTCTCCGCGTGGCCGCCGGACAGGTCGCTGTACTGGTCGCCGAAGTTGGCGACGATGGTGTAGCCCAGCGACTCGATGTGCGCCCGGGTGCCCGACTTGTAGTCGATCGTCGTGCAGGTCGAGCCGCACGGCAGGTAGGCGGGCGGGTTGGCGGCGTTCTTCAGGTACAGGTGGGCGGTGTCGGCGGGCGCCTTGTAGCCGACCGCGGTGAGGTTGCGGACGGTGTCGGCCCGCTGGGCCTCGGGGCGTCCGGTGATCCAGAACACCGTGTAGCCCTGGTCCGCGGCCCAGTTGGTGAGCGCGTCCATGCCGAAGACCGGTGCCATGTCCTTGTTGTCCAGATATGCCTGGTTGCTCGCCGAGGAGTAGTTGAAGCCCACCTCCAGCTCGTAGTTGTAGGTCAGCAGGGACGTGTCGTCGACGTCCAGGACGATGGCCGGCTTCGCGACCTTCTTGTTCGCGTGCTCGAGGTAGGACTTGGCCTTGGACTCGATGTCGGCGACCTGCTTGGCGTAGTTGCTGGTGGACGAGGCGAAGTGCTCGCCCGACGCGTCGACCGTGTCGCCGTAGTAGGCCTTGATGTCCGAGACCACGTTGGTGAGGTTCGGGATGTCCTTGTCGCTGCGCGGCGCCGAGTTCTCCGCGGAGGCCGCACCCACGCCGTAGAAGGTGGCGCCCAGCGCGACCGCGGCGGTGGTCAGCGCCAGGGAGCGGCGGGCGGACAGGCGTGCACGGGGCATGGTGGTGCTCCTTTGATGCTCGTTGGTGCGGCGCAACTTAGACCCCGCGATCTCGGCAGGTCAAGGGGTGTCTACGCGCGTTGGGCACACCTGATGCACCGTCAGTTCTTTACCATCCTTTTTCCTTACGGGTTAACCCGCAGTTCAGAGTGTGTTCACCAGCCGGCCATGGTCAGAATCCGGTCCGCCGCGGCCGCGGAGTCCACCAGCGGATGCAGCGCGAGCGCCCGCAGCGCGGCGGCCCGCGCACCGGTCGCCGCCGCCTCGATCGCCGCGCGCTCCACCGCCTTCAGCGCCAGCATCAGCCCCGCCTGGTGCTCGTCCGGCGGCGCCACCGGCAGCGGCCGGGCCCCGAACGCACCGACCTGGCACGGCACTTCGACGACCGCCTCGGGATCGAGGAACGGCACCGCGCCGCCGCCGGGGACGTTGAGCACCAGCGTCGTCCGCTCGTCCCGGGCGATCGCCCGCATCAGCGCCAGCGCCACCCGGTCGTAGCCGCCGCCGTCCAGGTCGTGCGGGTCCCGCTCCCAACCGCCGGTCGCCGCCCGGTTCTCCGCCATGTACGTCTCCTCGCGCTCCCGGCGGGTCGCCTCCCACAGCGTGTACGCGGCGGCCGGCGCGTCGTCGGCCCCGGCGTAGAACGCCTCCTGCCGGTCCGCCAGGAACTCCCCGCGGGTCGCCGGCGCCGAGCGCACCGCGTCCAGCGCCTCGCGCGCGAAGTAGTAGTAGTGCAGGTACTCGTTGGGCAGCGAACCCAGCGCGGCCAGCCACCCCGGCCCGAACAGCCGCCCCTCCTCGAAACCGTTCAGCGCCACCGGGTCCGCCAGCAGCCCCGGCAGCAGATCGGGACCGTCCGGGGACGCGAACATCCGCCGCAGCCAGCCGAGATGGTTCAGCCCCACGTAGTCGAACGAGAAGCCGGGCGCGTCCGGGTCCGCGCCCGCGGCCCGCGCGGCCCGCCGCACCAGGCCCACCGGCGAGTCGCAGATCCCGATCACCCGCGGGCCCAGCACCCGCGCCATCGCCTCCGTCACCATGCCTGCCGGATTGGTGAAGTTGACCACCCACGCCGACGGCGCGACCGCCCGCACCCGCTCGGCGATCCGCACCGCCACCGGCAACGTCCGCAGCCCGTACAGCACCCCGCCCGCACCGACCGTCTCCTGCCCGAGCACCCCCTCGGCCAGCGGCACCCGTTCGTCGCGCACCCGGCCGGCCGTGCCGCCCACCCGGATCGCCGAGAACACGAAGTCCGCGCCGCGCAGCGCCTCGTCCAGCCCGGCCGCCACCCGGACCGCGGGTCCGCGGCCGCCCGGCAGCGGCATCGAGGCCAGCACCGAGGCCACCACTCGCAGCCGGCGCTCGTCGGTGTCGTACAGCACCACCTCGTCGACCGTCGGAT
>WRCZ01000279.1 GCA_009783685.1 Actinomycetes bacterium | reverse complement strand
GCGTTGCTCCTGGTCGCCGTCCACCGGCCAGCGCGGGCCGGCGAGTTCGGTCACGGCGTCGCCGCCGCGCCGCAGCAGGTCCCAGAACGCCGCCGGGTCGGCGGCTCCCGGCAGCCGGCAGGAGACCCCGATGACGGCGATGGGTTCGCCCGGTCCGGCAGGGTCGCCGCCGTGTCCGTCCAGCGAATTCCTGTCGGCACTTGTGTCCGCCACCAGTACGTCAGAGCTCCTTTGGAATCCCACGACCAGGGGGTGGTGCAGGCCGCACGGAAACGCAAATGTTTCACCGCCCGGACGGAATGCGGAGTGCGCGTCCCGATCACTCGGACTACCGCTCTCCGCGCGCCGTCGTCCGCGTGATTCCGGGGGCGGGCGTGGACCGTTTCCCGATCCCATCAGGGCAGGACAGGCCCGTCAACCGGGGTCCTGGACCCCCCGGACCCCTAGCCGTTGAGGGGTCCCCCCTAAAGGCCCTCCCCCACCCCCTATACCTATTCTGGGGTTCGGTCCGCCGCTTCACGCTGTTACCGTCCACTGGCGATCGAAGTCGGCAAAACCTGCCTCATTCGCGGCGTGAATAAAAAAAGCCGCCGCCATGGCCGCGCCATATGCTGGGAGCCTCGCGTGACCGATTCCGTTGTGTCGCTCAGCCCGCCGTCGGCCGCCGACGGCGGCAGTGAACTGTTCGCATGGCTGCGCCGCATGCGCGACGACCGTCCGGTGTTCCGTGACGACAACGGCAGTTGGCACGTGCTGCGGTACGCGGACGTGCAGCGCGTGCTGTCCGACCCGGGCGACTTCTCCTCCGACCCCACTCCGGTGTCGCCGAAGGCGGCGGAGATCGCCCGCGGTGACCTGGCGCAGATCGACCCGCCCGAGCACCACCATCTGCGCCGCGGGATCAGCCGGGTGTTCACGCCCCGGACGGTGGCCGCGCTGGAGCCGCGGATCGCCGAGATCGGCCGCGAACTGCTGGACGCCACGGTGGACATGGAGCGGTTCGACCTGGTGCGGCATCTCACCCACCCGCTTCCGGTGATCGTGATCGCCGAGCTGCTGGGCGTGCCGGCCGAGGACCGGCCGATCTTCCGGCACTGGGCGGACCGCATCATCGCCGCCAAGATCGTCGGCATCGACCTGCCGGAGAACTACGAGCGGCTGCGGACCGCGATCGAGGAGATGGACTACTACCTCGACGGCATGCTGGAGGAGCGGCGGGCCCGTCCGGGCGACGACCTGCTCAGCAAGATGGCCACCAGCGAGGTGGACGGCGAGCCGATCTCGTCGGAGGAGGCCGTCAACTTCGCCCGGCTGCTGCTGATCGCGGGCCACATCACGACGACGATGATGCTGAGCAGCTCGATCCTGTGCTTCGAGGAGCACCCGGAGGCGGCCGCCGCGCTGCGCGCCGACCGTTCCCTGATCCCTGCCGCGATCGAGGAAGTCATGCGGTACCGGCCGCCGTTCACCATCACCGGCCGGTACACCACCCGGGACGTGGAGATCGGCGGCGTGGTCATCCCTGAGCGGTCGATCGTCATCCCGTGGCTGGCGTCGGCCAACCGCGACGAGCGGCAGTTCGACGAGCCGGACCGGTTCGACATCACCCGCACGCCCAACGCGCACCTGGCGTTCGGCAAGGGGATCCACTTCTGCATCGGCGCGCCGCTGGCCCGGCTGGAGGGGAAGGTGGCCCTCAACCTCCTCTTCGACCGCTACCGCGACGTGCAGTTGGACCGCACCGATCCGCTGGAGTTCTACGACCGCAACTTCTTCGGCGTGAAGTCGCTGCCGGTCTCGGTCGTCCACACCTGACCCTCGGCCCGGCTCCGCCGGCCCGCCCCTCCCCGCCCCTCCCCTCTTGTGCCCGCTGTCCCGACCGCCCTCACGACCACCGGAGCAGACACGATGACCGACGAGGAACGGGCCAAGTGGCTCATACTCGAGCACTGCCGGATGATCAATGACGGCAACGTGGAGGGCCTGCTGCAGCTGTACGCCGAGGACTGCACCTTCGAGGACCCGGTGGGCAACGGCAAGCAGCACGGCCTGCACGCGCTGAGCCAGCGCGCCGCGGCCGCCGTGTTCTCCGGTGCCTTCGAGGACGCGGCCATGCCGGTGGCGTCCAAGGACGGCCAGTGGGCCTCGGTCCCGATGATCTCGACCTTCAACTACCTGCCGCTGGCCGGCCCGGCGATGGCCGAGTCGGGCCTGCTGCCCGCCACCCCGCCGGACGACCCGGAGGAGAAGATGATCCGGGTCAACATGGTCATGACGATCCGGGTCAACGCGGTCGGTCTGGTCGACCGGATGATGGCGCTCTACGGAAGCTCCGACGTCACCGTCATCGAGAGGAAGTGACGTGGTGCACCGGACCGCAGGACCCGCGGCCGAGGAGGGTCGGCGATGAGCGGACCCTTCCCGCGCGTCGCCGTGATCGGGGCCGGCCGGGTCGGTTCCCATCTGGCCGCGCTGCTGGCCCGCCACGGGCGGACGGTGGTGGTCGTCGAGCGCGACGAGGAGTGCTGCGAACTGCGGCGCCGCGCGCTGCACATGGCGCTCGCCGGTGAACCGGAGGTGCGGGACCGCATCGCGTGGTCCTTCCGGCCGGCGGACGCCGCGGGCGCCGATCTGGTCGTCGAGGCGCTGCCGGAACGCCTGGACGCCAAGGCAGCGGTGCTGCGCCGGATCGTGGAACTCGCCGGCGAGGACACGGTGTTCGCGTCGACGACGACCGCGTTCCCGCTGACGGCCGTCGCTTCCGCGGACGAGCGCGTGATGTCACGGCTGGTCGCCCTGCACGTCTTCCCGCCGGACGCCGCGCTGCGCCGCCCGCCTGCCGGACCCGCCGTGGAACTGGCGTTCACGCCGTCCACCGCGCCGGAGGTACGGGAGGCGGCCGCCGCCCTGGTCCGCTCGCTGGGTCTGGCGCCGCTGCCCGGCGCGGACCTGCCGGGATTCGTCGGCGGCGCGCTGCTGGCGGCGTACCTCAACGACGCGGTGAAGATGCTCGCCGAGGGCTACGCGTCGGCCGGAGACATCGACGCAGCGATGACCCTCGGCTGCGGGCTGCCCGTCGGGCCACTGGCCCGCCTGGACGACATCGGCCTGGACACCGCGCACGACACCCTGGCCGCACTGCACGAGCGGACCGGCGACGCCGGCTACGCGCCCGCCCCGATGCTGACGCGTCGCGCGGCGGCCGGCCTGACGGGCCGCAAGGCCGGGCGCGGCTTCCACGACTACCGGAACGCCGAGGTGCCGGCCGCGGACGATACGGCGGCGGACGGCGGGCTGCCGGCGCTGTCGTCGGTCGGCGTGGTCGGTTCCGGGACCATGGGCACCGGCATCGCCGAGGTGTGCGCACGCGCCGGGGTGCCGACGGTGCTGGTGGCCCGCAGCGACAGCCGGGCCAAGGAGGCGCTGGTCGCCGTCGAGCGTTCGCTGGGCCGGGCGGCAGCGCGCGGCAGGCTGACGCCCGACCAGGCCGACGCGGCGCTGGGCCGGCTGACCGCGGCGGCGGACCTGGACGCGGTGGGCGGCTGCGATCTGGTGGTCGAGGCGATCGCGGAGGAGCTGGTCGCCAAGCGGGAGGTCTTCGCCCGGCTGGGGCGGGCGGCCCACCAGGACGCGCTGCTGGCCACGACGACCTCCAGCCTTCCGGTGTCCGCGTGCGCGGCGGCCTCCGGCCGGCCGCACGCGGTGGTGGGCCTGCACTTCTTCAACCCGGCGCCCGTGATGCGGCTGGTCGAGGTGGTGCGGACGGCGAAGACGTCACCGGCGTCCGCGGCCCGCGCCAGGAACGCGGCGATCGCCCTGGGCAAGCGCCCGGTGGAGTGCCCGGACCGGGCGGGCTTCATCGTCAACGCGCTGCTCTTCCCGTATCTGAACCGGGCGATCGCGCTGACCGAGCGGCACGGGATCCCGCCCGAGGACGTGGACGCGGTGATGACCGGCGTCCACGGATTCCCGATGGGACCGCTGCACCTCCTCGACGTGATCGGCCTGGACGTCGCGGTGCAGATCCTGCGAAGCCTGCACGCCGCGTCGGGCGATCCGGCGCTGGCGCCGGGACCGGCGCTTACCGGGCTGGTCGGGCGCGGGTGCCTCGGGCGCAAGACCGGCCGCGGATTCCTGGTGCAACAGGCCCGCTGACCGCGGCCGGGCCGCCGGCTCGCGGCCGGCGGCCCGTTGTCGGCGGCTCGTTGTCGGCGGCCGGGTCGGCCGGACAGCCGGACCGGGCCGGACGGCGCGCCACGGCCGGCCAGGGGGCGGTGGCGCGCACCCGCCCGGGCCGCGCGCCACCGCCGGCTTCAGCCGGCCGCCGGGCTGCGGAACCGGTTGATCTTCGGCAGGTGCTTCTCCCGGGTCTCCGGGTCCGTCACGCCGAGCCCTTCCCCGGGTGCCAGGCACAGGACGCCCACCTTCCCGCTGTGCTCGTTGCGGTGGACGGCGCGGGTCGCCTCGCCGGTGGCCTCCAGCGGATAGACCGTGGACAGCGTCGGATGCACCATGCCCTTGGTGATCAGGCGGTTGGCCTCCCACGCCTCCCGGTAGTTCGCGAAGTGCGAGCCGACGATCCGCTTGAGCGACATCCACAGGTACCGGTTGTCGTACTCGTGCCGGAATCCCGAGGTCGAGGCGCAGGTGACGACCGTACCGCCGCGGCGGGTGACGAAGACGCTGGCGCCGAAGGTCTCCCGGCCGGGGTGCTCCAGCACGATGTCCGGGTCCTCGCCACCGGTCAGCTCGCGGATCCGCGCGCCGAACCGCTTCCACTCGCGGGGGTCGGGCGTCTGCGGGTCCTTCCAGAACCGGTAGCCCTCCGCGGCCCGGTCGATGACCAGGTCCGCGCCCATGGCGCGGACCAGCTCGGCCTTGTGCGGATCGGAGACCACGCACACCGGCACCGCCCCGCCGTTCAGGGCCAGTTGGGTGGCGTACGAGCCGAGTCCGCCGCCCGCGCCCCAGATCAGCACCACGTCGCCCTGCTTGAGTGCGGCGCCGTTGCGCGACACCAGCTGGCGGTAGGCGGTGGAGTTCACCAGCCCGGAGGACGCGGACTCCTCCCAGGTGAGGTGGCGGGGCTTGGGCATCAGCTGGTTGGACTTGACCAGGGCCAGCTCCGCCAGCCCGCCGAAGTTGGTCTCGAAGCCCCAGATCCGCTGCTCGGGGTCGAGCATCGTGTCGTCGTGCCCGTCCGCCGACTCCAGCTCCACGCTGAGGCAGTGCGCGACGACCTGGTCGCCCGGCTTCCAGTTCCGCACCCCCGGCCCGGTGCGCAGCACCACCCCGGACAGGTCCGAGCCGAGCACGTGGTACGGCTGGGCGTGGCGTGCCGCCTCCGGGCTGCTGCGCGCGTACCGGTCGAGGAAGGTGAACGTCGGCAGCGGTTCGAAGATCGCGCTCCACACCGTGTTGTAGTTGATCGCGCTGGCCATCACGGCGATCAGCGCCTCGCCGGGCCCGGGTTCGGGGGTCGCGACCTCGACGGTGTGCAGGGACTTGGCGGGGTCCTTGTCCCGGGTCGCCAGCCCCTCGAACAT
The DNA here is from genome assembly GCA_009783685.1 of Actinomycetes bacterium. Taxonomy (GTDB): domain Bacteria; phylum Actinomycetota; class Actinomycetes; order Streptomycetales; family Streptomycetaceae; genus Actinacidiphila. The sequence goes on along the minus strand of WRCZ01000279.1, from coordinate 2,550 downwards.
ACCGGTCTCCTCGCGGAGCACGGCCGCGCCGCGATGGCTCTCCGGCACCGGGAGCGCGAGGAAGTCCTCGGCTCCCGCTCCCGCGAGCACGGCGTCGACGATCTGCTGCATGAGCGGTCCTCCCCGTCCTGACCCGGCGGTCAGGCGATCTCGTTGGTCGGCAGGTGCACTTCCAGCGGGAGTTGGTGCCGCCTGGTGATGTTGAGCTTGCGGTAGACCCGGGTCAGGTGCTGCTCGACGGTGCTGATCGTCACGAACAGCTTCGCCGAGATCTCCCGGTTGGTGTATCCGCAGGCCGCCAGGGCCGCGACCCGCTTCTCGGAATCGCTGAGCTTGGCCTCGGCCTCCGCGCCCGGCACGTCGCACCCGTCGGGTTCCGCGGACGCGCCGCCCGCCGGGCCGAGGTCCTGGACCCGCTTGCGCTCGCCCTCGCGCAGCCGCTGCCCCGACTCCGCGCACAGCGGCTCGGCGCCGCACTCGCGGGCCAGGTGCATGGCCCGCCGGGTGACCGCGATCGACCGGGTGGTCTCGCCCAGTTCGCGGTACGTCTCGCCCAGCACGCTGACGGTGCGGGCCAGTTCCAGCCGGTCGCCCGAGCGGTGCAGGTCCTCGACCGCGCGGGCCAGCAGCGACGGCCGCAGCTTGACGTCGACGCTCTGCGCCCGCAGCCGCAGCGTGACCCCGCGCACCCGCGGGTACACGGCGTCCGGCATCCGCATCTGGTCGACGATCAACCGCTCGGCGCGGTCCACCCGTTCCAGCTGGTAGAGCGCCTGGGCGGCGTCGGTGCGCCAGGGCAGCAGCACCGGGCGGTCCACGCCCCAGCGCACGGCGAGCCGGCCGGCGGTCATGAAGTCGGCGAGCGCGGCCTCGGGTTGGTCGGTGGCCAGGTGGAAGTGGCCCCGCGCGCGCAGGTATCCGAGCCCGTAGACGCTCTTGAGGAGGGCGTCGGGCACGGGCTGGTTGAGCCGCCTGGCCGCGGCGGTGTAGTCACCGGCCGCGGTGTGGGTGAGGACCAGCACCGCCAGCGGGCCGCCGAGGAAGAAGCTCCCGTTGTGGTCGGAGACGCCGCGCAGCGACTCCCGGGCGTACTCCGCGGCGGCCTCCAACCGGCCGCCGCGCAGGGCGATGTCGGCCCGCAGGGCGGCGAACACCGCCCGCCACCCCGGCGCGCGCCGCCGGCCGGCCTCCTCCAGGAACTTCCGGCAGGCGTCCTCCGCCGCTTCCAGCCGGTCGCTGTAGTACAGGGACACCACCGCGTTGACGATCGGCGTCAGCGTCACGTCGATCAGCGGGGACACCCGCAGGAAGCGCTCGACCGACCCCTCGCCGCCGCTGTCGGGCGGCAGGACGGGGAAGCGCGGCGGCCCGTCGAAGGACGCCGGGGCCGTCATGTCCCCGGGCGCCGGGTGGTCCTGCGGCCCCTCGTCGCCGCCCTCGGCGTACCAGCGGCCCGACAGCGGGGCCACCAGGTCCAGGGCCGCCTGCGCGGCGACCGACTGGCCGGAGGACGCCCTCTCCCTGAGACCGCCGATGATCTCGCGGGCCTCCTCCACCCGGCCGTGGCCGATCAGCAGGTGGGCCAGCCGGCCGGCGGTGTGCGCCGGCAGCCGGGTGCGGGCCGCGGTGGCGACCAGGTCCGGAAGGTGCCGGAGCTCGGCCGCGGTGGGGTCGACCCGCCACAACACGGCGGCGAGCCGCAGCCTGATGTCGATGCGCACCCGCTCGTCGTCGCAGCCGGCACAGGCCAACTCCAGGTAGTCGATGGCGAGTCGGGCGTCGTCCTCGTGGAGGGCGGCCTCCGCGGCCTCCCGCAGCACCGCCGCTCCCCACGGGTCGGGCACCTCGCCCCCCGCGAGCAGGTGCGCGGCCACGTCGGAAGGGCGTGCGCCCTGGTCCTTGAGCAGGCAGGCCACCTGCCTGTGCAGCCGGCCGCGCTCGCCCGCGTCGAGACTGTCCAGCACCACCGACTGCGCCACCGGGTCGCGGAACCGCGCACCGTCGACGATGCCGGCGGACTCCAGCGCCTGCAGCGCCTCGTCGACGCTCCAGGAGGTGGCCTCGGCGACCCGCCCGAGGGACTCGGTGTCGGCCGCCTCCCCCAGGACGGCCAGTGCGGCGGCCACCTCCCATGTGTTCTCGCCGCCGCGGCGCAGGCAGGTCAGCAGCGCCTGCCCGAACAGCTCTCCCGCCGCCAGCCGGGCGACGCCCGAGGACCAGTAGGTCTCCGAGCGCCGGCAGTCCTCGATGAGCGCACGCAGCAGCAGCGGGTTGCCGCCGGTCAGCTGGTGCAGCTCGGCGGCGTCCGCGGCGCCGGCCGGCATGTCACTGTGCCCGGCGAGGACTTCGGCGACGCCGTCCGGGTCGAGGGGCGGCAGCCGTAACCGGTGCACGGCGGGCTCGCGGAGCAGTTCGACGGCGAACTGCGGGTCCCGCGGCCCGCCGTGCAGGGGCTGGGTGAGGACCATCAGGACGCGGCTGCGCCGCGTCAGCCGCGCCAGTTGGAGCAGGCAGTGCAGCGACTCGGCGTCCGCGTGCTGGAGGTCGTCG
>WRCZ01000278.1 GCA_009783685.1 Actinomycetes bacterium | reverse complement strand
GGCCCCTCCGGGCTTTCCCTTCGTTGTGTTCCAACCTTAGCAGATGCTTTCCGGTCGGAATTACCAACCCCTTTGCCGATATTGGCTCCGAGACACGCGTTTCCGCGGTCTCGTCGAGGCGGTCGTGCCAAGGTACTGGACGGCCTCCCCCGGAGCAAATCGGGGGTGGCCTCCAGGACGCGGCGGGTGCCGGACGGAATCCGCACTTGACATGACTTAGGCTGCTCTCGCGGCTCGCCGTCCCGTGACAGTCAGTGACGGCGTCTGGATCTCCGCACTTGAGGAGGCTTCTCATGACGACCGTTTCATCGCCCTTGGCCGGCCGGGTCATCGGGCTCGAGGCTGTGCCGGACCCGGTGTTCTCCGGTGCCATGGTCGGCCCGGGCACCGCGGTGGACCCGGTGCGGGAGCCCGGCGAGGCGGTGTCGCCGGTCGACGGTGTCATCGTCTCGCTGCACCCGCACGCGTTCGTCGTCGTGGACAACGAGGGCCACGGAGTGCTGATCCACCTGGGCATCGACACCGTGCAACTGAACGGCGAGGGCTTCGAAGTGCTCGTGTCGAAGGGTGACAACGTGACGCGCGGGCAGGCGATCGTGAAGTGGAACCCCGCCGCGGTCGAGGAGGCCGGGAAGTCTCCGGTGTGCCCGGTGGTGGCGCTGGAGGCCACGGCCGACGCGCTGAAGAACCTCCTGGAGAGCGGCGAGGTCGTGGCCGGCGGCACCCTCTTCGACTGGAAGTGAAACGGAGCGATGGAGACAACGCTGCGAGGCGTCGGTGTCAGCCACGGTGTGGCGGTCGGCGAGGTTCGGCACATGGGCACCGCTGTTCTGGAGCCGCCTGCCAAGCAGATCGGGCCGGACGAGGCGGTCCGCGAGCAGGGGCGGGCGAGGCAGGCGGTCGAGGCAGTGGCCGCGGATCTGACCGCGCGGGGGCATCTGGCCGGCGGTGAGGCGCAGGCCGTTCTCGAGGCGCAGGCGCTGATGGCGCAGGACCCCGAGCTGATGGCGGACGTCGAGCGGCGGGTCGCCGTGGGCAGCACGGCGGAGCGCGCCGTCTACGACGCGTTCGCCTCGTACCGCGCGCTGCTCGCCGGCGCGGGTGAGTACCTGGCGGGCCGGGTCGCGGACCTGGACGACGTGCGGAACCGGATCGTGGCGCGGCTGCTGGGCGTGCCGATGCCCGGCGTGCCGGACAGCGACGAGCCGTACGTGCTCATCGCCCGGGACCTGGCGCCGGCCGACACGGCGTTGCTGGACCCCGCGCTGGTGCTGGGGTTCGTGACGGAAGAGGGCGGGCCGACGAGCCACAGCGCGATTCTGGCGCGGGCGCTGGGCGTGCCGGCGGTCGTGGCGCTGCCGGGCGCGTGCGAGCTGGCCGAGGGGACGGTCATCGCGGTCGACGGGAGCACCGGTGAGGTGTTCGTGCAGCCGAGCCAGGAGAAGCAGGACGCGCTGACCGCGGCCGCGGCCGAGCGGAAGGCCGCGCTGGCGGCGTCCTCGGGCCCGGGTGCGACGTCGGACGGGCACAAGGTGCCGCTGCTGGCCAACATCGGCGGTCCTGCGGACGTGCCGGCGGCGGTGGCGGCGGGTGCCGAGGGCGTGGGCCTGTTCCGTACCGAGTTCCTCTTCCTCGACGACTCGGCGAAGGCGCCGTCGGAGGACAAGCAGGTCGAGGCGTACCGGCAGGTGCTGGAGGCGTTCCCCGAGGGCCGCGTGGTGGTGCGGGTCCTGGACGCGGGCGCCGACAAGCCGCTGGACTTCCTGACGCCGGCCGACGAGCCCAACCCGGCGCTGGGTGTCCGCGGGTTGCGGTCGCTGCTGGACCACCCCGAGGTGCTGCGGAGCCAGTTGCGGGCGCTGGCCCGGGCGTCGGAGGGGCTTCCGGTGTACCTGGAGGTCATGGCGCCGATGGTGGCGGACCGCAGCGACGCGAAGGCGTTCGCGGACGCCTGCCGTGAGGCGGGGCTGGCCGCGAAGTTCGGCGCGATGGTGGAGATCCCGTCGGCCGCGCTGCGGGCGCGTTCGGTGCTTCAGGAGGTGGAGTTCCTCTCGCTGGGCACGAACGACCTCGCGCAGTACACCTTCGCCGCCGACCGGCAGGTGGGTGCGGTGTCCCGGTTGCAGGACCCGTGGCAGCCGGCGCTGCTGGACCTGGTCGCGCTGGCGGCCGAGGCCGCCAAGGCCGAGGGCAAGAGCTGCGGGGTGTGCGGTGAGGCGGCGGCCGATCCGCTGCTGGCCTGCGTGCTGACGGGTCTGGGCGTGACGAGCCTGTCGATGGGTGCGGCGTCCCTCCCCTATGTGCGGGCGACGTTGGGCACGTACACGCTGGCGCAGTGCGAGCGGGCGGCGGCCGCGGCCCGTGCCACGGACAGTGCCGAGGAGGCACGGCGCGCCGCACAGGGCGTGCTGTCCGGCGAGTGACCGGGGACCCGTCGGGGTCCTGATGAGGGGCGTGCCACCGTGCGGTGGGGCGCCCCTCGTCCGTTGCCGTGCGCGTCGTTCGTGGTGCGGCGGCCTCGGCCGCCCGCTCGCCGCCGGCGTCAGGGAAGGTCGCCGGGCAGGGGCGGGGGCAGCGGGAGGCCCGCGGCGTAGCGGACGCCCGGCTCGGGTGGTACCGGATCGCCGGTGTCCGGGTCGGTGCAGTAGGCGTTGAACACCTCGGGTTCGCCGAGGGGGTGGGGTTCTCCGCCGCGCAGGGTCCAGCCGCGGACGGTGTCGATGCCGTCGGGGCCGGTGGTGCGGACGACCAGGCCGCCGGGGTGCGCGGTGGCGGCGCCGGCGGCGATGACGGTGCACAGCACGAGGGCCTCGGCGTCCTCCACGTGGAGTTCGCCGTCGCCGATGGCGCTGTCACCGCGCTCACCGTGCGCACCGCTCTCGTCGGCGTGGACGCGGGCGGCGGCGAGCAGCGGCGGCCCGTCCTCCATGGGCAGGCTGGCGACGACGTGGTGGCGGCCGGGACCGACCGCTTCGACGACGCGGATCAGGGTGTGCGAGGCCCGGTCGAAGGCGCAGTGCACGAGGTCGTCCCCGCAGTCGGGGCAGCGGCCGGCATCGATGAGCAGATCGGTGGCGCGTTCCCAGGTGGCGCGGCGTTCGGCTTCGCGGACGAGGGTGCCGCGCAGGACGTCGAGGGGCTGGCGGCGGTAGGGGACGCTGGGCCCCGCGGTGGTGGCCTCCGCGGTGTACCGGGTGCGGCTGCCGGGGGTGTCCGGTGGCCGGCGGGTGCCGTCGCAGTAGTCGGCGTAGGCGTCCGGGTCGAAGCGGGTGACGGCGACGTGGGTGCCCCGGGCGTGCAGGCTGTGCAGCACGGCGTCGACGTCGTGCAGGTAGCGGCCGTAGTCGGTGAAGGGGAAGCTCCGGTAGCCGGTCATGGCCGTGAAGTCACCGTCGTCGACGAGCAGTCCGAGCACGGTGGGGGCTTCGGCGCGCAGCGCGCGCCGCTGCTCGGTGCGGCCTGCGGGTCCGGTGCGGCCGGTGCGGCGCGGGTGCTGGCGCTTGCGGGCGCGGTCGTGGCGGCGGTGGGCGCTGCTGCGGCGGGTGCTGGTGCGGGCCATGGTCTCCCCCTCGGTCCGGGACGGTGTGTCCCTGTGCTGTCTAGTGCTCACTCACCGTAACGGGAGCCACTGACAGTGCCGGTTCCGCGGCGTCGGGGCGGACGGTGCCGAGCCGGCGGAGGACGAGGTGCCGCTGCAGGAGGGCGGCGCCGGCGAGGACGGCGCCGAAGGCCAGCCAGCCCGCGGGGCCGCAGGCGATGACGGCCGAGGTCATCAGCAGCGGGCCGACGCAGCGCGCGGTGGACTGGGCGAGGCCGTGCACGCCCACGTAGGCGCCCTGGGCGTCGGCCGGGGCGAGGGAGACGGACAGCTCCCAGGAGATCGCGGACTGGATCATCTCGACGACGGTGAGGGCGACGGCCGAGCCGACGACGGCGAGGGTGGCGGCCCAGGGGGCGTGGACGACGGCGGCCGCGGTGGCGGTGCCGCAGATCAGGAACCACACGCCGACGCGGCGCAGCGCGTCGGCGGCGATCCGCGGGGTGCGGCCGTGGCGGGAGAGCCGGACCTGGCAGGCGACGACGATCACCGTGTTGATCACGAACACCGCGGCGGCCAGGCCGTGCGGCGCGGTGGTGCGGGTGATGATCCACAGCGGCAGGCCCACGCTGAGCGCGCACCCGTAGAGGAACATCACCGAGTCCAGGGCGGCGTAGCCGAGGTAACCGCGGTCCCGCCAGGGGCTGTTGGCCGGCGGGCGGGCGGGTGCGGCGACGGGTCCCGCGCCGGTGTGCGTGACGACGGTCCTGGTGGCCGAGGGCGGTTCGGCGCAGCGGGCGACGAGGACGGCGACCACGACGAAGGAGAGGGCGTCGCCGAGCAGCAGCAGGCGGTAGACGGCGGTGCTGCCGAAGGCGAGGGCGGCGGAGGCGGCGAGGCCGCCGATGGTGTAGCCGATGTTGACGACGGTGCGCTGGACGGCCTGGTAGCGGGCCCGGTCGGGGCCGGCGACGCGGGCCGCGAAGAGCTTGGTGAGGACGGAGGCCGAGCGCTCGCCGAAGCTGGCGGCGGCCACGAGTGGCAGCAACTGCCAGAAGCCGTGGGCGGGCAGCATCAGGAAGCCGGCGGCGGCGCGCAGGAGTTGGACGCCGAGCAGGACGCGGGTGAGCGGGAGGCGGTCGGCCAGCCGGCCGGCGACGGGTGCCCCGGCGATGCCGAACGCGCCGCCGATGCCGAGCAGGAGGCCGGTGCTGCCGGGGCTGAGTCCGGCGACCACCACGAAGTACAGGGCGGTGACGGACACCCACAGCCCGGAGCCGGTCTTGTCGACGAGGTTGATCCACAGCATCCGGCGGCCGTCCTGGCCGCCGGGCAGTGGCGGTAGCGAGGCGATCCGCCGGATTCCCGCTGTCCGCTGCACGGCATCACGCCCCTGTCTTGCCGGTTCTTTTGTATTGGTACAGAATCTCTTCTGTGACGACACAATATGGGATCGCTGGGGGCACCGCCAGGGAGATTGCCGCGTCGGCCGAACAGGCGGTGACCGACGGCCGGTTGCGGCCCGGCGAGGCGCTGCCGCCGGTGCGCGCGCTGGCGGACGCCCTCGGGGTGAGCCCGGGCACCGTGGCGACCGGGTACAAGGAGCTGCGGCAGCGCGGGATCGTGGTGACCCGGGGGCGGGGCGGCACGGTGGTGGCGCCGGCGCCGTCGGTGGCGTCACGGCGGCCGCCCCGGGTGCCGGAGGGGTTGCGCGACCTGGCGGGCGGGCACCCGGACCCGGCGTTCCTGCCCGAACTCGTGCCGCCGGGACGGCTGTCGCCCGGTGCTCGCTCGCACCGCTCGTCCCCGCGGATGCCGGAGCTCGAACGGCTGTCGAGGGCGTGGTTCCGGCGGGACGGCGTGCCGGACGCACAGGTGACGTTCGCGCACGGCGCGCTGGACTGCATCGCCCGGCTGCTGTCGGTGGAGCTGCGGCCCGGTGACGCGGTCGCGGTGGAGGATCCCGGCTTCCACCATCTGCTCGACCTGGTCACGGCGTTGGGGCTGCGCACGCTGCCGGTCGCGGTGGACGACGCGGGGATGCGCCCGGAGGGGCTGCGGTCGGCGCTGCGGGGCGGGGCGCGCGCGGTCGTGTTCTGCCCGCGGGCGCAGAACCCCTACGGTGCGCGGGTGACGGCGGCGCGGCGCGCGGAGTTGCTCGCGGTGCTGGCCGGCGCGCCGGAGGTGCTGGTGGTGGAGGACGACCACAGCGCGGACACCGCGGGCGGCCCGCTGCACTCGCTGACCACCGCGGGCGCGGACGGCCCGTCCCGCTGGGCGCAGATCCGCACCGTGTCCAAGCACCTGGGCACCGACCTGCGGTGGACGGCGATGGCCTGCGATCCGACGACGCTGGCCCGGCACGACGGGCGGATGCTGCTGACGTCGGGCTGGGTGAGCCATGTGCTGCAGGAGACCGTCGTCCGGCTGATGTCCGACCCGGCGACGGAGGCGCTGGTGAAGGCCGCCGGGGTGGCCTACGCCCGGCGCCGGCAGGCGCTGGTCGAGGCGCTGGCCGGGCACGGCGTCGAGGCGCGCGGGGTGAGCGGATTGAACGTGTGGGTCCCGGTGCGCGACGAGTCGGCGGTCGTCAACGGCCTGCGCTCGCACGGCTGGTGGGTGGCCGGCGGCGCCCGGTTCCGGATCGCCGCCGCGCCCGGGGTGCGGATCACGACGGCCGACCTGGAGCCGGCCGACGCGGTACGGCTGGCCGGGGACTTCGCCGCCGTGCTGGCCGACAGCGCGAGCACCTACGGAGGTTGACGGGGCGGCCGTGCCAGGTACGGGCCGTTGACGGCGGTGTGCGGGGCGGCGGTGGCGGACTCCCGTGCGCCGCCCCGGGTTTCGGCGCAGCTACGGGCGGCCGCCGCCGGAGCGTTCGGTGGCGAGCCGCTCGTAGAAGCGCAGGACGCCCAGGTCGTCCACCGAGCCGGGGTTGACCGCCTTGTCCAGCGCGGTGCCCTGGAGCAGCCGCTTGACCGGGACCTCGATGCGCTTGCCGGTCAGGGTGTGCGGGACGCCGGGGACGGCGATCACCTCGTCCGGCACGTGCCGCGGCGACAGTTGGCTGCGGATCGCGGCCCTGATCCGGTCGACGAGCCCCTGGTCCAGCTCCGCGCCCTCGGCGAGCTGCACGAACAGCGGCATCCAGTAGCCGCCGTCGGGCTGTTCGATCCCGATGACCAGCGACTCCCGGATCTCCGGGAGGCGTTCGACGACCTCGTAGATGTCCGCCGAACCCATGCGCACGCCCTGGCGGTTGAGCGTGGAGTCGGAGCGCCCGTGGATGACCACGGTGCCGCGCGAGGTGAGCGTGATCCAGTCGCCGTGCCGCCACACGCCGGGGAACATCTCGAAGTAGCTCTCGCGGTAGCGGGTGCCGTCCGGGTCGTTCCAGAACCGGATGGGCATCGAGGGAAGCGGGTTGGTGACGACCAGCTCGCCGACCTCGTCGACCACCGGCCGGCCCTGCGCGTCCCACGCCTGCAGGTCGGTGGCCAGGCACGGCGCCTGGAGCTCGCCGATGTAGACCGGCAGGGTCGGCACTCCCCCGGCGAAGCAGCTGCACACGTCGGTGCCGCCGCTGACCGACGCGATCCACAGGTCCTGCTTCACCTCGTCGTGCAGCCAGCGGAAGCCGTCCGGGGGCAGCGGGGAGCCGGTGGTGGCCACGCAGGTGACGGCCGACAGGTCGTGGTCGCGGCCGGGGTGGATGCCCGCCTTGCGGCAGGCGATGACATACGCGGCGGAGGTGCCGAAGACCGTGGCCCCGGTCAGCTCCGCCACCTTCCACTGCGCGTCGACGGACGGGTGGCCGGGGCTGCCGTCGTAGAGCACCACGGTGGCGCCGGCGAGCAGCCCGGACACCAGGAAGTTCCACATCATCCAGCCGGTGGAGGTGTACCAGAAGAACCGGTCGCCCGGACCGAGATCGAGGTGGAGGCCGGTCTGCTTGAGGTGCTCCAGCAGGATGCCGCCCTGGGACTGCACGATGGCCTTGGGCAGCCCGGTCGTGCCGGAGGAGTACAGCACCCACAGCGGGTGGTCGAACGGCACCTGCTCGTAGGACGGTTCGGGCGCGTCAGCGGTCAGCGCGTCCCACTCCAGGGCGCCCTCGGGGGCGGCGGTGCCGATCAGCGGGATGTGCACGGTGGCGCGCAACGACGGCAGCCCGGCCCGCATTTCGCTGACGATGCCGGTGCGGTCGTGGGTCTTGCCGCCGTAGCGGTAGCCGTCGACGGTGAACAGCACGACGGGCTCGACCTGCTGGAAGCGGTCCAGGACGCTGCGGGCCCCGAAGTCCGGGGCGCAGGAGGTCCACACGGCGCCGACGGCGGCGGTCGCCAGCAGGGCCACCGCGGCCTGCGGGATGTTGGGCAGGTAGCCGCTGACCCGGTCGCCGGGGGCGACGCCGAGCCGCCGCAGGGCCGCGGCCAGCGAGGCCACCTGGCGGCTGAGTTCGGCCCAGCTGACGGTGCCGATCTGCTGGCTCTCGTCGAGGTGCAGCAGGGCGGGCTCGTCGGCACGGGCGGGGTCGAGCGCGGGGCGCAGCGCGTGC
>WRCZ01000277.1 GCA_009783685.1 Actinomycetes bacterium | reverse complement strand
GGCGCGCCTGCGGTGCGAGTCATCGGGCGGTCTCTCCTCGGGGTTTCGGCGTCCACCCGACTCTCGCGCACCCAACTCCCCACGCCCATCCGGCCTTTCCCCGATCCGGGGTGGGGGCTACCCCCACCCCGCCTCAGGGACACCCCCCGGAGTACCTCTTACCGATCTTTTACATGAGAAGGCCCTGAGGATATTCAGCCATCGTTTAGAAGGCGAGTGGTCCATCTCACCCTTGCATTCACCGACCACGCGCCCATTTTGCGGGCAAATGCCACGATGCTTCGATTTGCCCCCGGCCCCCGTGCTGTGCGACAGTCGATGTCAACGGCGCCCAGACCCGGGCTCGGCCGTTCCACAGACGCCGCGGACACACCCCCCCTGCTCCGCGGCGGAACCGAAGAGGCCCTCTCGCTGTCACCCCCCCCCGACGCGGAGGGCCTCTTCTTGTCCCCGATCAGGGCCGGCCGGCCACCGCGCGCCGGTCACATGCTCAGCGCTCGGCGATCCGCAGCTCGAACCAGGTGGTCTTGCCGCGTGGCTGCAGGTCCACGCCCCAGCGGTCGGAGAGGGTGTCCACCAGGAAAAGGCCGCGGCCGCTGACGTCCAGGTCCCGCACCGGCAGCAGGCAGGGCAACGCGCGCGAGGGGTCACGGACTTCGATCCTGATCCAGCCCCGGCGGCGCTGCATCCGCAGCCCGAACGTGCGGGCACCGGTGTGCCGTACGGCATTCCCGACGAGTTCCGAGACGAGCAGTTCGACGGTGTCCGCGTGCGGGGCGAGCCCCCACACCCTGATCACGGACAGTGCCAGCCGGCGGGCGGTGGACGCGGACTCCGGCCGCGACGTCAGATGCACCTCGCGGGCCGACGGGTCGCCTAACAGGTCGAGCACCCCGGCCGCGGGGTCGTCGTCCGGCAGGAGCGGGGCAACGGCCGCCGCGGGTTCCGCCCGCTGCGGCTGCTCCGATGCACCCCGGCCCGCCATGCCCCTCATGATGGCTGCAACCACGGGGTTCCGGGGGGTAACCCCGTGAATTCACCACCCCAGAACGGGGGGAGAGCGCGCTGGTTTCGGCATATTCGACCGGCATAAAACACCCCCGAACACCCCCACCTGCCTGCGGAGTTGAGCCATGCCCCGCGAACGCGGAGGGTGAGCGGCCGGCAATCTCTTAAGGTCTGTTTAAGGTTGCCTTAAGGCAGGCCGCGCACCCTCCGTGATGCTCACCCCGTCGCTCGACGGCCTCCGGCTCAGGCGAACCTGGCCTTGCCCGGACCTTCCTCGACGAAGCTGCGCATCCCCGTCTCCCGGTCGTCGGTGGCGAACAGCCCGGCGAACAGGGTGCGTTCGATGGCGAGGCCGGTGTCCAGGCCCGCGTCGAGGCCGGCGTCCACCGCCTCCTTGGCGGCGCGCAGGGCGTAGGCCGGTCCGCGGGCCAGCCGGGCGGCCCAGGCGTGCGCCTGCGCGTACACCTCGCCGGTGGGCACCACCCGGTCGACCAGGCCGAGGGTCAGCGCCTCGTCGGCGGCGACCATCCGGCCGGTGAAGATGAGGTCCTTGGCGCGGGACGGGCCGATCAGCCGGGACAGCCGCTGGGTGCCGCCGGCGCCGGGGATCAGGCCGAGCAGGATCTCCGGCTGGCCGAGCTTGGCGTTCTCCGCGGCGATCCGGAAGTCGGCGCACAGCGCCAGCTCGCAGCCGCCGCCGAGCGCGTACCCGGTGACCGCGGCGACCACCGGCTTGGGGATCCGGGCCACCGCGGTGAACGCGTCCTGCAGGTCACGCGACCGGTCCACCATGTCCTGGTAGGACATGGCCTGCATCTCCTTGATGTCCGCACCGGCGGCGAACACCTTCTCGCCGCCCCAGACCACCACGGCCCGCACGTCGGAACGCCGGGAGACCTCCTCCGCCAGCGCCTTCAGCCGGTCCTGCGTGGCGCTGTCCAGCGCGTTCATCGGCGGCCGCTCCAGCCGGAGGGTGCCCACGCCTTCGTCGACTTCCAGGGTCACAGTCATGGTCCGGAGCGTACGCGACCGGATTCAGGACGCCAGCCACTGGCTCCAGCTGAGGTTCCAGCCGTTCAGGCCGTTGTACCACTGGACCGTGCGGTCCTTGGAGTTGACCACCTGGACGACGTCGCCGACCAGCGAGTTGGCGTAGAACCAGGCGGCCGGGGTGCTCGGGTCGCCGGCGCCCTGGACGTCGTGCAGGCCCACGCAGCCGTGGCTGGTGTTGCTGGTGCCGAACACCGAGGACGCGGCCCAGTAGTTGCCGTGGATGAAGGTGCCCGAGTTGGTCAGCCGCATCGCGTGCGGCACGTCCGGGATGTCGTACTCCCCGCCGAAGCCCACGGTGTCGCCGTTCATCCGGGTCTTCACGTACTTCTCGGAGATCACCATCTTGCCGTTGTACGTGGTGTGGTCGGGGGCGCCCGAGGAGATCGGGATGGTCCTGAGCACCTTGTTGTCCCGGTACACGGTCATGGTGTGGGTGGCCGCGTCGACAATGCTGACCTGGCGGCGGGCGACGGTGAAGTGCACGGTCTTGTGCTGCTTGCCGTACACGCCGGGGGCGCCCTCGACGCCGTTGAGGTTCAGACCCAGCGTCACCTCGGTGCCGGCCGCCCAGTACTCGGCCGGGCGGATGTACAGGTCCTGGTCGCCGTTCCACTTCGCCGCCACCTGCACGGCCGGGGAGGCGGTCACGGTCAGCCCGTGCTCGACCGCCTTCTTGTTGCTGATGGCCCGGTTGAAGTGCAGGTAGACCTCCATGCCGACGCCGACGGTCGAGCCGTCCTCGGGCGTGAAGAACCCGACGAAGCTGTCCTTGGGCACGACCGTGGTGAACGAGGCGTGCTTGTCGGACTCGCGGCCCTCGCCGTCCTTGGCGACGGCGTCCACGGTGTACTGCGTCGAGGTGTCCAGGTGGTCGTCCGGGGTCCAGCCCAGGCCGTCCGCGGAGATGGTGCCGGGCACCGATGTGCCCTTGTCGTCCTTGACCACGACCGACGACAGCGTGCCACCCGACGCGGTGACCTTCAGCGAGCCGGTGGTCGGCACGTTCGAGGCGCCGTCCTTCGGCAGGATGGACACGACCGCGGTGGACACCGCGGCGGTCGGCGAGCCACTGCCGCCGGCCCCGCCCTTCCCGCCGTCGTCGGCGCCGGCCTTGTTCCCGTCGTTCGGCCCGCAGGCCGTCGCCAGCACCAGCAGACCGCCGAGCACGAGCGCGAGCGCGCTCCTCCTGGCACCCGGCCGCCTTAGGCCTTTCGGCTTCACCTTCGCCGCTCCCCTGATTCCGCTTGCGCACACCGTGTGTGCACCAACACCCGATCTCCCCCCTGCCACCGCAAGAAAACCACATGGACGGCACGGTCAAGGCCGATGGATTGTCACCGTTCCGTCCCAGTTCTCCCGCCCGGGTTCCCGGACCGGCGGTAACGGCCGGAACCCGACCGCAGCAGGTTCCGCCGAGCGGCGCGCCGGGCCGTTCACCCCGATGGACTTCGTGCGGTCCGCAATGTCCGTCATGCGGTGATAAGCCTGTTCTCAATACCGACCAAGGAGAGACCGATGGCGATGGCTGAGCGCGCTCCCGCGCGTCGACGCGGTTATCGAGAGGGTCTCGGCGGTGAAATGATCGCCGAGTTCCTGGGGACGTTCGTACTGATTCTGTTCGGCGTCGGTTCGGTTGCTGTCGCCGTCGTGGGCCTGCCGGGCTCAGGGCGGCAGGTGGTGCCGTTCGGAGCGCCCAACTGGCTCATCATTTCGTGGGGCTGGGGTCTGGCCGTGGTGTTCGGCGTCTACGTCGCCGGCGGAATCAGCGGCGCCCACCTCAATCCGGCAGTGACCCTCGGCTTCGCCGTGCGCAGGGACTTCCCCTGGCGCAAGGTCGTGCCCTACTGGCTGGCGCAGCTCTTCGGCGCCTTCGTGGCCGCGGCCCTCGTCTACGCCTCGTACCACTGGGCGATCGAGTTCTTCGACAAGAAGGCGGGAACGCCGCGCGACAAGTCGCTCACCACCTATTCGATCTTCGCCACGTTCCCGGCCCCGTACTTCGGGAACTCCTGGTGGGGACCGTTCCTCGACCAGATGATCGGCACCGGGATCCTGCTGCTGCTGATCTGCGCGCTGATCGACCTGCGCAACACCGCGCCGGGCGTCAACCTGCACCCGTTCCTGATCGGCCTGGTGGTCGTGGCGATCGGCCTGACCTTCGGCACCAACGCCGGGTACGCGATCAACCCGGCCCGCGACTTCGGCCCCCGGCTGTTCACCTACTTCGAAGGCTGGGGCTCCATCGCACTACCAGGCAAATTCACCTGGTTCAACCATTATTGGTGGATCCCCATCGTCGGCCCACTCGTCGGCGGCGTGATCGGCGTCCTGGTCTACGACACGCTCATCTCGCCGATCATCAGGGCCCGCGCGGTCGCGGCGGAGGCGAGGGAGGAAGGCCCCGCCACCGAGGAGATCTGACCACCGCGGGAATCAAGTTCCCTCAAGGTCCCGGCGCCGTGCGACCGCACGGCACCGGGACCTTCGCGCGTCGGGGGCCGGTGCCGGTCCCGGTGCGGCGCCGCGCTCAGTGCAGGGCCGAGCCCGCCAGCCACTGCGGCCAGCTCAGGTTCCAGCCGCCGAGGCCGTTGTCCGGGTCCACGACGCGGTCGTCGGAGTCCACCACCCGGACGGCGTCACCGATGAGGGAGTTGTCGTAGAACCAGCCGGCCGGGGTGTCGTCGCCGCCGCCCTTGCGGTCCTGGAGCCCGATGCAGCCGTGGCTGACGTTGTCCTCGCCGAACACCTCCGGCGGCGACCAGTAGTTGCCGTGCACGAAGGTGCCCGAGGTGGTCAGCCGCATCGCGTGCGGCACGTCCGGGATGTCGTACTCCCCGCCGAAGCCGACCGTGCGGCCGTTCATCCGGGTGACGCGGTACTTGTCGAAGATCACCATCACGCCGTTGTAGGTGGTGTGCTCGGGGCTGCCGACGGTCACCGGCAGGACCCGCAGCAGGTGCCCGCCGCGCACCACGGTCATGGTGTGCTCCACCGCGTCCACGGTGCTGCGCTGGTCGCGGCCGACGAGGAAGGCCACGTCCTTGGACTGCGTGCCGTAGGTGTCCGGGGCGCCCTGCACGCCGCGCAACCGGAGCGACAGGGTGATCCGGGTCCCGGCCGGCCAGAAGTCGGCCGGGCGCAGGTCGAGCCGGTCGTCGCCGAACCAGTGGCCGGCCACGGTGAGGGCCGGGACGGTGGTGACGGTGATGCCGCGCTCGACCGCGGACCGGTCGGTGATGTGCCGGTTGAACCGCAGCGAGATGATCATGCCGGTGCCGACGGTCGACCGGTCCTCGGGGCTGAAGACGCCGATGAAGGTGTCGCGCGGGGGCTTCGGCGCGTCGGCCCCCTTGGGGTGGCTGCCGCCGGAACAGGCGCCGGCCAGCAGCAGCGCGGCTGCCGTCAGCGCTCCGAGTACCGTTCGCGCCCCCGTCGTGCGCCTGGCCGTTGTGCTCACGATCCCCGTAACGACGCGGCCGCCCCGCGGCAACGCGTCCGCCCGGAAACCCATCCCGTCGGCCGTACGCGAGCCCGCAGCACCGCCCGGTCGGCCCCCTGCCGGTTCCCCCGGTCGGCCCTCCCCCGGCCCCCGGGAACGCGAGGCGGACCGCGGGCGGACGGTGGGTGACTGGCAACCGCCAGGTGGGAAGGATGGGAGGAAGGACAGCGCCGTACCGGAGCCGCGGGAGGATGAGACGTGTCCGAGACACGCGAGTTCGGCGTCGCCGGACCGGCACAGGCCTCCCCCCGGCCTGCCCCGGCCGCCGTGCCCCCGCGCCCGCGCGCCGCTCCCGGCGAGCCGGCCGGCGCCCCCGTCCCGCCCACCGCGACGGTGTGGCCCGGCACCCCCCATCCGCTCGGCGCCCGCTTCCGCACCGGCCCCGACGGCCGTCCCGGCACCAACTTCGCCCTGTGGGCGGGCGGCGCCGAGTCCGTGGAGCTGTGCCTGTTCGACGCGGACGGCACCGAGACGCGGGCCCCGCTGACCGAGCTGACCCACGAGGTGTGGCACGGCTTCGTCCCCGGCGTGCTGCCCGGACGGCGGTACGGCTACCGGGTCGGCGGCCGCTGGGACCCGTGGACCGGTGCCCGCTGGAACCCGGCGAAGCTGCTGCTCGACCCCTACGCGCGCGCGGTGGACGGCGAGTTCGTCCTCGCCCCCGAGCTGTACGGGCACGTGCCGAACTGGCCGGAGCCGGAGGTCGCGGACACCGTGCGGGACAACCGCGACTCGGCCCCGTTCGTCCCCAAGGGCGTCGTGGTCGACGATGACGACGACTGGGAGGACGACCGCCGGCCGAAGACGCCGTGGTCGGACTCGGTGATCTACGAGCTGCACGTCCGCGGCTTCACCCGCCGCCACCCGGACATCCCGCCGCAACTGCGCGGCACCTACGCCGGGTTGGCCCACCCGGCCGCCCTCGCCCACCTGACCGGGCTCGGCGTGACGGCCGTGGAGCTGCTGCCGGTGCACCAGTTCGCCCACGAGGACCACCTGCAGCGCCGGGGCATGCGCAACTACTGGGGCTACAACTCGATCGGCTACTTCGCGCCGCACGCCGCCTACAGCTCCAGCGGCACCCGCGGCGAGCAGGTGGGCGAGTTCAAGCGGATGGTGCGGGCGCTGCACGCGGCGGGCATCGAGGTGATCCTGGACGTCGTCTACAACCACACGGCCGAGGGCGGGCAGGGCGGCCCCACGCTCTCGCTGCGCGGCATCGACAACCGCGGCTACTACCGGCTGGCCCCCGACCCGCGCGGTTACGCCGACTACACCGGCTGCGGCAACACCCTCAGCGTGGTGCAGCCGCACGTGCTGCGGCTGATCACCGACTCGCTGCGGTACTGGGTGACGGAGATGGGCGTCGACGGCTTCCGCTTCGACCTGGCCGCGGCGCTGGCCCGCTCGATGCACGACGTCGACATGCTCTCGCCGTTTCTCGCGGTGATCGCCCAGGACCCGGTGCTGCGCCGGGTCAAGCTGATCGCCGAGCCGTGGGACGTGGGCGCCGGCGGCTACCAGGTCGGCGCGTTCCCGCCGCTGTGGACCGAGTGGAACGACCGTTTCCGGGACACCGTACGGGACTTCTGGCGCGGCGCGGCCGGCGACGTGCGCGACCTCGGCTACCGGCTGTCGGGCTCCAGCGACCTGTACGACTGGGGCGGCCGCCGCCCCTACGCCTCGGTCAACTACGTGACCGCGCACGACGGTTTCACGCTGCGCGACCTGGTCAGCCACAACGGCAAGCACAACGAGGCCAACGGCGAGGACGGTCGGGACGGCACCGACGACAACCGCTCGTGGAACTGCGGCGCCGAGGGCCCGACCGACGACCCCGAGGTGCTGGCGCTGCGCGCCCGTCAGCTGCGCAACCTGATGGCCACCCTGCTGCTGTCCACCGGCGTGCCGATGCTGGTGGCCGGCGACGAGATGGGCCGCACCCAGGGCGGCAACAACAACGCGTACTGCCAGGACAACGAGACGAGTTGGGTGGACTGGTCGCTGCTGGACGACCCGCGGTGGCGCGGGCTGCGCGAGCTGACCGCCCGGCTGGTCGCGCTGCGCCACGCCCATCCGGTGCTGCGGCGCGGCGGGTTCTTCTCCGGCACGCCGCTGGCACCCGAAGGGCTGCGCGACGTGGCCTGGTTCGAGCCCGGCGGGCGGGAGATGACGGACGGGGACTGGTTCGCGGCGTCCTCGACGCTGGGGATGTTCCTGTCCGGCCGGGACATCCCGCAGCGCGACGTGCGCGGCGAGCCCGTCGTCGACGACAGCTTCCTGCTGCTGGTGCACGCCGGGCACCTCCCGACCCCGTTCGTGCTGCCCGGCGGGCCCTGGGCGGCCGCGTACGAGCCGGTGCTGGACACGGCGGCGGAGGAGCCCTGGACGGACGGGCACGAGGCCGTGCCGGCCGGGCAGCCGGTGACCGTGGCGGCCCGCTCGGTGCGGCTGTTCCGGGTGGGGAGCCGGTGACCGTGGCGGCCCGCTCGGTGCGGCTGTTCCGGGTGCGGGAGGTCCGCGCTCCGGAATCGCCTGGACGGCACTGAGTGGTCCAGTCCATATTGGCCCGGTGAGCTCACCCTCGTCCGGTCACGATGCCGCCCTG
>WRCZ01000276.1 GCA_009783685.1 Actinomycetes bacterium | reverse complement strand
ACGGCTCGGCCGCGTCGGCCGGCACGGCGGCACCGGGCGCCGCGGAACACGCCCGCCGCAGCGGCGGGCGGGCCGTGCTCTACCCCGGCGCGGACCGTCTCACCGGCACCGTCGTCCTGGCGGAGCTGCTGGCCACCACCGCCGTCGAACGCGTCGTCGTGCTCGGCGCACCCGATGCCGAGGGGCCGGACCCCGGCACCCCGGTGCTCACCCGCGACCATGTGCGACCCGAGTGGCGGGAGGGCGTGCTGACCCTCGTCCTCGTCCCGGCGGCCGGCGGGACCCTCGCGCCCTTCGAGGTGCCCAACCCCACGCCCTGCTGCGCCGACCACGACTGACTCCCGCCGCGCGCGGGCGGGTTCGCCGTGGCGGGGCGGCGTCGGGCTCATTCCTGGTGCACCGGGAAGCGGCGCGGCGCGAGGAACAGGACGACGAGGAACGCCGCCGCCGCGGCGCATCCCGCACCCAGGTAGACGGCGTGGACCGCGGCGGCCACCGCGCGCCGGGTCGCCTCCTGGGCGGGCCCCGAACGGGACGCGCTCAGCACGGAGTTGAGGTCCTCCGCGCCGCCCAGCCGGGACGCCAGCACCGCGTTGACGATGGCGCCGAAGACCGAGGCGCCGAGCGTCTGGCCGGTCTGGCGGCAGAACAGGATCGAGCCGGTGGCCGTGCCGCGCTCCGACCATCCCACCGCCGACTGCACGCCGACGATGAGCGGGAGCGAGAACAGGCCGAGGCCGCCGCCCAGCACCAGCATCAGGGCCGCCGGCTGCCATGCCTGCCCCGGGTACGGCAGCAGCGGGAAGGCGAACAGGACCAGCGTCGCCGTGCCGATCCCGAGCAGCGCGGTGGTGCGGATGCCGATGCGCCGGTAGACGTGCTGGCTCAGGGCGGACGCGGCCGGCCAGCTGAGCGTCCAGACGGACAGCACGAATCCGGCGGCCACCGGGCCGAGGCCCAGCACCGACTGCGCGTAGGTCGGGAGCACCAGGCTGGGGGCGACGGTCAGCAGTCCCAGCGCGGCCAGGCCGAGGTTGACGGCGGCGATCGCCCGGCGGCGCCACACCCATCCGGGCATGATCGGCTCGGCGGCGCGCCGTTCGACGCCGACGACGACGGCGATCAGGGCGAGGCCGGCGGCGAACAGCGTGAGGGACGGTGCCGACAGCCACGACCAGGCCACGCCGCCCTGCACCAGGGCGGTGGTCAGCACGCCGCCGCAGGCGAACACCGCGGCCGCGCCCGCCCAGTCGACCGGCCGGCGCTCGGCCGTCCGGCGGCCGGGCTCGTGGAGGTGGCGGACGACCAGCCACAGCGCGGCCGAGCCGATCGGCAGGTTGATCAGGAAGATCCAGCGCCAGCCGGCGTACTCGGCGAAGACGCCGCCGAGCAGCGGCCCGGTGATCGCCGACACCGCCCACACCGTGGACAGGCTCGCCTGGATCCTGGCCCGCTCGGCCATGGGGTACAGGTCGGCGGCGAGCGTCTGGACGGTGCCCTGGAGCGCGCCGCCGCCGAAGCCCTGCACGATCCGGAAGGCGATCAGCGCCGCCATGTTCCAGGCGCCGGCGCACAGCAGGGAGCCGGCGAGGAACACCACCGAGCCGGCGATGAGCACGGGCTTGCGGCCGACGGTGTCCGACAGCCTGCCGTAGACGGGCAGGGACACCGTCACCGCGAGCAGGTAGCCGGAGAACAGCCAGGAGAACAGCGAGAAGCCGCCGAGGTCACCGACGATCTGCGGCGCGGCGGTCGACACGATCGTGGAGTCGAGCGCGGCCAGGGCCGTGGTCAGCATCAGCGCGGCGACGACGACACCGCGTCTGCGGGGCGGCGCCTGCCGTGTCGTGCCGCCTCGTACCGCGAGCTCGGTGCGTCCGCCGGGCGCCCTGGTCACCGTTCCTCCTCCACGTTCGGGTCGTGATCCATCGTTGGCGGCCCGACACTGATTGAAAAGGGGAATGGATCCAATAAGTCTTATTGGAGGTCGCTATAGGTCCGGCTACCATGGCGCCGTGGTCCTTCCTCCGGAGCAGGTACGCACCTTCCTCGCCGTGGCGCAGTCGCTGAGCTTCACGCAGGCAGCGGCGACGCTGGGGCTCGGGCAGCCCACCGTGAGCCAGCACATCAGCAAGCTCGAACAGGCCGTGGGGCGACCGCTGCTGGTGCGCGACACCCGCAGCGTGACGCTGACGGTGGACGGGGAGGCGATGGTCGGCTTCGCCCGCTCCATCCTCGCCGCCCACGCCCAGGCGGCCGACTACTTCAGCGCCGCCGGGGTCCGGGGCCGGCTGCGGTTCGGGGTCACGGACGACCTCGCGCTCACCCAGGTGCCGCGTATCCTGCGGCAGTTCCGGCACCTCAACCCCGGCATCAACCTGGACCTCAGCGTCTCCCAGGGCGTGCACCTGCAACGCCGGGTCGAGTCGGGCCACCTCGACATCGCGTTCCTCAAGTCGACCGCCGGCGACGGGTGGGGGCGGCTGGTCCGCCGGGACCGGCTGGTGTGGGCGGCCGCCGAGGGCACCGCGGCGCAGTGGACCGCGGAACGGCCGGTGCCGCTCATCGTCTACCCGACGCCCAGCCCCAGCCGGGCGCTGGCGGTGCAGAAGCTGGACCAGGCGGGCATCAGGCACCGCGTGGTCTGCACGGTGCGCGGGGTCAACGCCGCGCTGGCCGCCACCCGCGCGGGGCTCGGCCTCGGGATCTTCACCAGGAGCCTGCTGCCCGCGGACCTGGTGGAGCTTCCCGCCGGCGCGGGGCTGCCCGAACTGGGCGACATCGACCTGGTGCTGCTCACCAACCCGCACGCCCCCGCCCAGCCCGTGGAGGCGCTGACCACCGCGATCCTCGCGCACACCCACCGCATCCGCCCCCTCCACGGCGACCGCGAGTGGTCCGGCGAGCCGTCCCGCGCGGGAGGCGCCGGGTCGCGCCCCGCCGCGGCGGGATGATCGCCGGCCCCTCCGCGGCGGGGTGAACAGCCCCCGGGCGCCCGGGAGTCGGGGGACGCCGGGGTGTGGCGGGCGTCCCCCGGGCGGCGTGGTCAGCGCGTGTCGATGACGTGCGTGATCCCCCGCCCCTCCAGGTGCCCGGGCTCGTCGAGCCGGCCGGCGAGGACGATGGCCGGGTGCGTGCCTTCGTCGACGAGGGCGAAGAAGCGATCGGCGAACGCCCAGTCCGGGGCGCGGGTGCCGTCCAGGACCAGGGCCGTCGTGCGGGCGACGGGGCGCGGCGGGCGGTCGCGGAGGCGGGCGACGAGGGCGGCGAGCCGCTGTCCGGCGGGCTTGGGCCGGTTGCCGGTGGTGAGCAGGCCGAGCTCGTACTCCAGGTCGGCGAATCCGGTGAGGCCCCGGTCGATGTCGTGGGAGGCCCACCAGGTGATGCCCCAGAGGTGGTCGCAGGTCAGCGCCGCGTCGACGGACGCCTCGGCGAAGCCGGGGATGTCCGCGGCCGGCATCCACTGCGGAGCGGCGCCGAACTCCTGGAGCCAGAGCGGCCGTTCGGGTCCGGTCTGGTGGGCTCGGGCGAGTTCGAGGAGGTACTCGGTGAGGTGGCGCGTGCCGGTGGCCGGGTGCCCGTAGCGCGCGAGGGCCCCGGTGAACTCGATCCAGGCGTGGACGGGGGTGGCGGCACCGGTGCCGGCCAGCACGTCGCGGCTGAAGGGCGCCGCGTCGGTGAGCCAGGGTTCGTGGTCGAACCCGGCGACGTGCAGCCGGCCCGGTGCGAGGGTCGCGCAGTGGTCGAGCAGGCGCCGGGTCCAGGCGTCACCTTGCTCCCTGGTGATGGCGTTGCCCTTGAAGTGGCACAGCACGTTGGGCTCGTTGGCGATGTCGAATCCGAGGAAGCGGGGGTGGGTGCCGATGCGCTCGGCCATGGCGGTCATCAGGTCGAGCTGTGCGGCGACCGCGCCGGGATCGGCGAACATGTTGACGTTCTCGTGCAGCCAGGCGGGGCGGAAGGAGAAGCCGCTGAGCCAGCCGTTCAGGACGGTGACGCAGACGTCCAGCCCGCAGCGGTCGGCGATGTCCATGAGCTCGTCCAGGCGGTCGAGCGCGGTGGGGCTGATGTGCCCGGGGTTGGGCTGGAACACCGGCCACAGGCAGTGGATCCTGATGTGGTCCATGCCCAGTCCGGCGATCGCCCGGAGGTCGGCGGCCACGGCGGACGGCTGCCAGTCCAGCCAGCTGTACCACCACCCCTGCGAGGGCACGTAGTTGACCCCGAAGCGGGGCGGCCCGGCGGCGGTCGCGGCGGACGCCCCGGTCGGTGTGCGCGAGTCGCTCATGTCCTGTGCGTTCTCCGGTGGTGGTCGGGCGGGTCGACGTGGGCGGTGCCCTACAGGGCGGCGGTTCTGAGGTGTTCGGGCCAGCCGAGCTGGAAGCCCAGTGCGGTGGTGAGGAGTTGCTGGAAGGTTTCGAGGCGGGCCGGGTCGTTGCGGACCGCACGGGGTGTGCTGCCGGTGTCGAGGCAGTGAGCGGCGAGCGCGCCCGCGGCCTCGCCGATGGTCCACTCCACCGGGTGCAGCCGGTAGCAGCCGTTGGTGACGTGCGTGGTGCCGATGTTCTTGCCGGCCGGCAGCAGGTTCTCCACCCGCTGCGGGATCAGCGCGCCCAGCGGTATCTGGAACGGGTGGTCGGCGATGTCGATGTAGCTGCGGGGGCCTTCCGGACCGCCGGAGCCGGGGTGCAGGTCGATGCGGTACGCGCCGACGCCGACCGAGTCCGCGAACACCTCGGAGCCCGCCGGCAGGCCCGCCTCCTCCCGGGCCTCGACGCCCACGTGCTGTTCCAGCACGGTGAGTTCGGCCCTGATGCGGCGGGACTCGCGGATGTAGGGCCGCATCGCCAGCTCGTCACCGGTACCCAGAACGTCGCCGCGGGGCCGCAGCCCCCGGTACCCGGTGCCGCCGTCGAGCCGCGGCGCCTCGGTCTGCATCCAGTACAGGAACGACAGGCTCTGCTGCCGGGACGCCTCCAGGTGACCGGCCCTGGTCCGCTCGTCCACTCCGATCAACGGACCTGCCATGTAGTCGACTTGCGGCCAGTTCACCAGCGTGATGTCACTGCCGTACCGCCCGGGAGCGTGGTGGGCGGCGCTGAAGATGCGGCGGTAGTTCCACCAGTCGTCGGCCACGTGCCCGCGCGGCGAGTCGATGTGCGCGAAGAGCGGCCGGTGCCTTCGTGCGAGGGTCCGCGGGTGCACGTCGTCCCAGGACAGCAGCGGCACGGGCCAGATGTCCGGCTGGTAGCCGCGCCACCGGGCGTAGTCGGCGGGACGGTCGATGGTGAAGTCGGCGTCCGGGTGATAATCCATCGCGAAGCACCAGGTGAACGCCTGCTGGTCCAGCGGACTCGCCGGACCGTCCAGCGCGTGCAACTCGCCGGTGTCCGCGCGGCTTTCGGCACCCGTGACATGTTCGACGCCGGCCAGGTCCAGCAGGTCGCCCAGCTCGGTGGCGTCCAGGACGTACGGGGCCGTGATCGTCAGCCGCTCCCCCGACTCCCTGGACCGCACGGTGACCGCGGTGACCCGGTCCCCGTCGGTCTCGGCACCGACCGGCTCGTGCCCGGCGAGCACGACCACCCGGGCGTCGGCCCGGTGCGGAGCCAGCAGTTCCTCGATCGCGGCGAGCCCGGCCCGCGGCTCGTGGCAGATCGCGCTGACCAGCCCGCCTCCGGGGTTGAGCAGCCCCGCGGCACGGGCGTCGTCACTCAGCTCGTAGGTGCGCCGGTAGTAGTCGCGGATGTTCTGCCGCAGCCGACGGTAACTGCGGGTGGCGCCCTGCGACTCGATCCACGGATGCTCGTCCGGCGGCACCGCCTGCGAGGTCATCTGGCCACCGAGCCACGATGACTCCTCGGTCAGCACGACACGACGTCCCAGCCGGGCGGCGGCCAGCGCGGCGGCGACACCACCGAGTCCACCGCCGACCACCAGGACATCCGTCTCCCGCACCGTCATGGTCGTCCTTTCCGTAGCGGGCAGGCACCCGGCCGGAGCCGCGGCATCAGGCGAGGGCCTTGGCGAGGAAGCGCATCTGCTCGGCTGTCTGGTGGGCGCTGCCGCCCTCGTGGCCGTTGAACTTCCACACGGTGATGTCCTTGTCCGTCCCTGCCCAGCGGTGGTACGCCGCGAACACCGTGGAGGGCGGGCAGACGTTGTCCATCAACGCCACGGAGAACAGGGCCGGTGCGGCGGCCCGCGCTGCCAGGTTGACGCCGTCGAAGTAGTCGAGCGTGGCGAACACCTGCTCCTCCGAGAGGCGGTGGGTGGCGCAGTAGGTGGTGATCTCGCGGTACGGATGCGCGTCGGTGATCTCCACCGCCCGCCGGAAGTGGCACAGGAACGGCACATCCACCAGGGCCGCCGCCACCCCGCGTGCGAGGCCGGCCGCCGCGATGGCGATGCCACCGCCCTGGCTTCCCCCGTGCACCGCCACCCGGTCCCGGTCGATCCGCGGGTGCTCCGCGGCGGTGTCCACGGCGCGGACGGCATCGGTGAACAGCCGCCGGTAGTAGTAGGTCTCCGGCGAACCGATCCCCCGGGTCACGTACCCCGGAGTGGCCGGTGTGCCCGCCGGGTCGGGGTCCGCCGTCACGGCGTGCGCGAATCCCCCGCTGCCCTGGCCGCGGCTGTCCATCACCAGATGCGCGTAACCGGCCGCCGACCACGTCAGGTACTCGTGCGGCAGGCCCCGGCCGCCGTTGTAGCCGATGTACTGGACCACGCAGGGCAGCCGCCCCTCGATGTGGCGCGGCAGCAGCAGCCAGGCGCGCACCGGCTGCCCGGCGTAGCCGCTGAACGTCACGTCGAACACCTCCACCGTGCGCAGCCCGCTGTCGCAGGGCTCGAACCGGGCGGGCCTGGCGGCCGCGCGGGCCTGCGTCACGGTCCGCTGCCAGAAGGCGTCGAAGTCGGTGGGCTCGCTGGGCTCGGGACGGTAGGAACGCAGTTCCGTCAGGGGCATGTCGACGAACACGGAGGACTCTTTCACTCGGACGGCGGGGGGTTCGTGGGGGCCGGATCGGGGATCGTCAGGACGGATAGGGCGGGTAGACCGGGGCGGGGTAGGCACCGCAGTACGTGCCGCTGATGCCGGAGTTGCCGGGGCCCTCGACGACGGTGAAGCTGCTGCCCTCGCAGGAGTACACGGGCGCGGGGCCGTTGACCCCGGTGGCGGTGACGCCGGTGAACGTCGCCGAGCCGGGCGTCTGTTCCTGCAGCGCGAAGGTGCCGGTGCCGGCGATCGTCACGTTGCTGAGGTTCACGTTGCCGACGGTGCCCTCGACCCACTGGACCGCCTCGTAGGGGCTCTGCTGGATCAGCGCGTTGGTCACGTTGATCGGCCCGATGATCGCGCCCTGGCTGCCGTCGAACCACAACGAGCCCACGCCGAAGCCCCAGTTGGGGTCGAGGTCGCCGTTCCGGATGAGGGTGTTGCCGGTGATGGTGGTGGTGCCCACCGGGGTGGAGTCGTACCGCTGGCTGACGTGGATCCCGCCGCCCTGGCTGATACCGGAGTCCTGCACCAGGTTGCCGCTGACGGTGTTGTCGTGGCCGCCGTAGATCGCGATGCCGTTGGCGAGCATCTGCAACTGCACGGTGTTGTCCGAGAAGGTGTCGTTGGCGTCCGCGCCGAGGGGGCTGTGCGCCCAGGCGGCGATGCCGTCGTCACCGGTGTTGCGGATGTCGCTGCCGGTCACCTTGGAGTTGGTGACCCCGCCGTGGAAGTTGATGCCGTCCGCGGTGGTGTCGCGGATGCGCATCCCGCTGAACACCAGGTTGTCGAAGGGGCCGTCCACCCAGGCGCCGACCTTCATGTGGTCGATCCACAGGTGCGAGACCGTCGAGTCGGACATCGCGCCGCCGACGCCGTTGACCTGGGCGCTGTCGTCGCGCTCCTGGACGTCGCCGAAGATCGCGAAGTCACGAAGGTGCACATGGGTGCTGGGGGCCGGTGCGGCGTTGCCGTAGAAGCCGGGGGCGGCGCCGGTGACGGTGGAGTACCACATGCCGGCGCCGGCGACGGTGACGTTGTCGACGACGATGTGGCCGGGGACCTTGAAGGTGCCCGGCGGTATCCACACCGTGCCGCCCGAACCGGCCGCCGCGACGGCCGCGTTGAAGGCCGCGGTGGAGTCGGCGGCGCCGGTGGCGTCGGCGCCCTT
>WRCZ01000275.1 GCA_009783685.1 Actinomycetes bacterium | reverse complement strand
TCGACGAGGTGCTGGACCTGACGGCCGGGCCGGAGCTGGTGTTCATCAAACTGGTCGCGCTGGCCGGGGGTTGACCGGCGGGCAGCGGCCCACCGGTCAACCGGCGTCGCAGGCCGTCCCGTTCGAACGCCCGGGCGCCGGCGAGCAGCGGGCGCCCGGTGACCCAGGTGGCAACTGCCGCCGCGCCCGGCCTCCTTGATCCGGTGGTCCTCGACGGGCAGGGCTCGCGGCCGCTCCCGCGCAACGCGCCCTCGGCGGAAGGGAGTTCGGTTCGGCGCGGGGGCTCGGCAGGCGGCCCGGCGGGCCAGCCCGCGGGCGGTTCGAGGACGGGGGTGCCGCGACGCGCGGCCGTCAGCGGCGGGCGTCGGCGAGGAACGCGGTCACCGCGGCGGTGAAGTGCTCCGGGTCGTCGAGCCAGGGGAAGTGGCCGCCGCCGGGCTGGACGACGAGCCGGGAGGCGGGCAGCAGCGCGGCGATCTGCGCGGCCACCCGCGGGCGCGGCCCCCCGTCGAGCTCGCCCGCGTACAGCAGCACCGGCGCGCTCATGGCGCTGATCGCGGCGCGGGCCGCCGGCGGGTCGAAGGCGCCGTGCGTGGCGTACCGCTCGCCCGCCTCCTCGTTGGACTGCTCGACCTCCGCCGCGCTGTGCGCCCGTGCGGCGGCGTCCCAGCGCCCGTAGAACAGCGGTGTCACCGCGTCCCACTCGGCGTCGGTCGCGGTGCCCGCCAGCGCCTTCTCCAGGGCGTTCGCGGCGGCCGGGTACCAGGGCTCGCCCGCCCGCAGGGCCGCCGCCTCCCGGCGGTGGTCGGGGGTGAAGTCGATGCCCAGGACGCGGCCCCGGGCGGCCACCAGGATCAGCGAGGAGACCCGCTCGGGGTAGGCCGCCGCGTAGCCGAGGGCCAGGTCGCCGGCCGCGGAGTGGGCGAGCAGGTCGAGCCGCTCCAGGCCGAGGTGGACGCGCAGCGCCTCCACGTCCGGCACCTGCCGGTCGCACCGGTACGAGGCGGGGTCCTGCGGGACCGCGGACGCCCCGGTGCCGCGCAGGTCCAGCAGGACCAGGCTGCGGTGGGCGGCCAGGCCGCCGAGGTCCCCCAGGTACGCCGAGGCGCGCATCGGCCCGCCGGGCAGGCAGACGAGCGGGTCGCCGGTGCCGGTCGTGCGGTAGGCGAGGACGGTGCCGTCGGGCGCGGTGAACGTGGCCATACCCCGATGATCACAAGGCCCACCGGCCCGGACAAGCCCTGTCAGGAGGCGAACGCGGTGTCGACGGCGCGGGAGATCCAGGGGTCGATCTCCGCTCGCGCCCGGTCCAGGGCGCCGGTGAACGCGTCGACGCCGTCCGCGCCGAGCGGCAGGTGCAGCGGGGTGTCCTCCGCGTCGAGGGCCGCGAGGATCACGGCCGCCGCCCTGGCGGGGTCGCCCGGGGTGTCCCCGTCACCGGCGGCGACCATCGCGCGGGTGGCGCCGACGGTGTCCTTGTAGTCCGGCAACTCCTCCCCGCTCGCGGTGGTGTTGGACATCAGCGAGGTGCGGAACGCGCCCGGCTCCACGATCAGCGTCCTGATGCCCAGCGGCCCCACCTCGGCGGCCAGCGCCTCGGTCATGCCCTCCAGCGCGAACTTGGTGCCGCTGTACGCCGAGAACCCGGCGAACGACATCCGCCCGCCCATGCTGCTCATCTGCACGATCGCGCCCGACCGCCGCTCGCGCATGTGCGGCAGCACCGCGCGCACCAGGGCGGCCGGGCCGAAGACGTGCACGTCGAACAGCGACCGCAGCTCCTCGTCGGTGGTCTCCTCCAGCGCCCCGACATGGCCGCGGCCCGCGTTGTTGACCAGGACGTCGATGCGGCCGTGGCGGGCCACCACGTCCCGTACCGCCGCGTCGATCCGGGCCGGGTCGGTGACGTCCAGCCGCAGCGCCTCGACCTGGTCGGGGTGGGCGGCGACGACGTCGTCGAGGGTGCCGACGCGGCGGGCCGCGGCGACCACCACGTCGCCCGCGGCGACCGCGGCCTCGGTGATCGCCCGGCCGAAGCCGCTGTTCGCGCCCGTGATCAGCCAGACCTTGTTCATCGTCACTCCCGTGGTGTGGGTGCGGGCGCCGCGCGCCCGCCGTTGTCCCCAGCCTCACGCCGGGGCTGCTTGCCCGTCCAAGACCTGTCGTGATAGCCGATGGTTATGGACGTTCACGGGCGGGATCTGCGGTACTTCACCGTCGTCGCCGAGGAGCTGCACTTCACCAGGGCGGCCGAGCGGCTGTATGTCTCGCAGCCCGCGCTGAGCAAGCAGATCCGTTCCCTGGAACGGCAGTTGGGCATCGCGCTGTTCGTGCGGGACCGGCAGGGCGTGACCCTGACCGCGGCCGGCGCGGCGCTGCTGCCGCACGCGCTGCGGGTGCTGGCGGAGTGGGACGCGGCCCGCCAGGCGGTCGAGGAGGCCAAGGCGGAGCAGCGCAGCACCCTGGTGGTCGGGATGAGCACCAGCCCCGGCCGCGGCGGGCTGCTGCCCGCGGTCCGCTCCCGGTTCACCGCGTCCCGCCCGGACGCCGTGCTGCGGCTGCGCCAGGTCGGCTGGGAGGACCCGTCGGCGGGGCTGGCGGACGGCGGCAGCGACCTGGCGTTCGTCTGGCTGCCGCTGCCCGGCCAGGAACACTACGACCACGTCGTGGTCGCCGAGGAGCCGCGGCTGGTGGCGCTGCCCGAGGGCCATCGGCTGGCCGGCCGGGACGCCGTCGACTTCGCCGACCTGCTGGACGAGCCCTTCCTGGCACTGCCCGGCTCCGCGGGCCCGCTGCGGGACTACTGGCTGGCGCTGGACGCCCGCGGCGGCCGCCCGCCCCGCATCGGCGCGGAGGTCGCCAGCACCGAGGAGACGTACGAGGCGCTGACCGCGGGCCTGGGCGTGGTGCTGCTGGCCGCGGGCAACGCGCCACTGGTGACCCTGGGCGGCGTCGTCACCCGCCCGGTGCGCGGCATCAGCCCCAGCCGTTTCGCGCTCGCCTGGCGCCGGGACGCGGCCGGCCCACTGGTGTCGGCGTACGCGGCGGCGTGCCGCCAGGCGGTGGCGGGCGGAGACGGCGACGCGGCGGGCGGCGGGGCGGGCGGTGAGGCGGCGGGTGATGAGGCGGCGGGCGGTGGCGGGCCGTACGGCGATGCGGAAGGCGAGGCGGCGGGCGGCGACCCGGCGGGCGGCCACCCGGCGGGCCGGTGACATGGCCCGTGGTGACAGTCAGGACGCCGGCACGCCGGCACGCCGGCACGCGGGCACGCCGGCACGCCGGCACGCCGGTACGGACGGCGGCGGGTGCGGAGCCTGGACCTGACCCGGCCTCCGGCCGCTGACGTGGCGGAGCCCGGGCTCCCCGGCAGGGTGGGGAGCCCGGGCACCGTGCGGTGACCCGCCGTCAGTGGTGGCCGTGCGGGGTCAGGCCGTTGTGGACGGCGGTCATCAGCTCGCCGTCCGAGGTGTCGCCGTCCAGCGACCAGACCATCGCCCCGCCCAGGTGGGCGGCCCGGATGAACGCCGTCTTCTGGGCGATGACCTGCGGGTCGTCGTAGGTCCAGAAGTTGGTGCCGTCGTACAGCCAGGCGAAGCCGTCCTTGGTGTCGCGGTGGACGGTGTACGTGCCGGACTGCGCCAGGGCCTTCAGCGCGTGGTAGTCCTCGTTGCCCGCCTGCCAGGTGGCCGGCGCGGGGCCGGTGGACGGCTGGAAGAGGCCGGCCGTGCCGCCGTCGGGCACGCCGGTCCAGCCCTGGCCGTAGAACGGCACGCCGAGCACGAGCTGCCGGGCCGGGGCGCCGCGGCGCAGCCAGTCGCCGATCGCCTGGGTGTCGCTGAAGTCGTGCGCGACCGGGGTGTTGCGCGGTGCGCGCAGCGCCGACTGCTGGTTGGTGGTCGCCTCGTACGGGCCGTGGAAGTCGTAGCCCTGCACCGTGCCGAAGTCGAGGTACTTGAAGATCTTCCGGGCCTCGAAGCCGGCGTCCATCTTCGCCGGGGCGGCGGGCAGGAACGCGGACAGGTCGTAGTGCTGGTGCGTGGTGCGGCCGTACGCGTCGAGCTGGCGGCGGAACTCGGCGGCCAGCGCGGTGAAGTTCTGCTTGTCCTCGGGGCGGTAGACCGTGGCGGTGTCGCCGGCGGAGCCCGGCCACTCCCAGTCGATGTCCACGCCGTCGAACAGGCCGGCCGCGGAGCCCGGGCCGCCCTTGCCGTCGAGCAGCGGCAGGTTGCCCTTGACGAACAGGTCCACGCAGGAGGCGACGAGCGCCTTGCGGGAGGCGGCGGTCCTGGCCGCGTCGGAGAAGTGGGTGGACCAGCTCCAGCCGCCGATCGAGATCATCACCTTCAGGCCGGGGTTGGCGGCCTTCAGTTCCCGCAGCTGGTTGAAGTTGCCGGCCAGGGCCTGGTCGGCGGTGTCCGCGGTGCCGTCCACCGACGTGGCGGCGTCCACCGGGTGCTGGTAGTCGGCCCACGCGTCGGCCTGGCCGGCGACGTTGCCCTCGAAGCACTTCCCGTCGGCGCCGATGTTGGCGAACGCGTAGTTGAGGTGGGTGAGCTTGGCGGCGGTGCCGGACGTCTCGACGTTCTTCACCTGGTAGTTGCGTCCGTAGATGCCCCACTGGGTGAAGTAACCGACGCTCTTGTACGACGAGCCGGCGTGCGAGCCGGAACCGTCGTGGGCTTGCGCGGAGCTGCCGCCCGCGAGGGCGGGCAGGACGGCGACCACCGAGAGGGTGGCGGCCGTCGCGGCCATACGGCCGAGGATTCGACGACGCATGGCGGGACGCTATTGGCCTAGACCAATAGGGGTCAAGGGGAACGGCACAACCCGTGCGGCCGGGTGCGGGGGAGTGCCGCGTGACGCCGTGCGCCGGAGCCCGGGGCGGTGGTGCCGGGTGGTGCGCGTGGGTCCTGAGGTGGGCGCGGGACGGCTGCGTCCGGGGCCCGGCACCCGCTGCGAGCGGGGCCTCTACACTCCCCGGGTGGACATACCGCCGCCGCCCCAGCCCTCGCCGTCCCCCGAGGACACGCCGCCGCCCGCGCCCGCCCCCACCCAGGCAGACGGCCCCTCGTACGCCGACGCCGTGCCCACCCCGGCACCCCCGCCCTTCGACTCCGCGACGACGCTCGCCGCCGACACCCCGCCGCCCGCGCCGGGCGGCCCGGCCGGCCCGCCGCCGGTCCCGCCCGCACCGGGCGCCCCGACCCCGCCGCCCTACCCGCAGCAGCCCTACGGCCAGGCCGCCGGCCCGTACGGTCAGCAGGTGCCGGGCCAGTCGCCGTACGAGCAGCCGGCCGCGGGCCAGCCGCCGTACGGGCAGCAGATTCCCGGCCAGTACCCGTACGGCGCCGGCGGGCCCTACCCGAGCGGCGGCCCCTACGGCCCGGTGCCGGGTCCCTACGGATATCCGGCGCCGGCCGGCTGGTACCCCGTCGACCAGGGCACCAACGGCATGGCCATCGCGTCGCTCGTGGTGTCGCTGGCGGCCGGCTGCGTGCCGTTCCTCGGCGGCATCTTCGGCATCGTCGGCCTGCGCCAGATCCGGCGCAACGGGCAGCGCGGCCGCGGCATGGCCATCGCCGGCATCGTGATCAACAGCATCGGCACGGCCCTGATGGCGCTCTTCATCACCCTCGGTGTGCTGGGCGTCTTCGACGAGGGCAACACCAAGGTGCAGGACCTGAAGGTCGGCCAGTGCTTCAACACGGTCGACAGCTCGCTGTCCGACTACGGGAACGAGGGCGCGCGCTCGACCACCGTCGACGTGGTGTCCTGCGACGAGAAGCACGACGCGGAGGCCTACGCCGTCTTCACCCTCGACCCGAGCCTGGGGGAGGGCTACCCCGGGGTGGACCGGATCTCCGAGGTGTCCGACGACAAGTGCGCCAAGTACGCCGACGACTACCTCGGCGACGCGTCGCTGTCCGACGGCCTGGACATCTACTACTACCTGCCGCCCGAGGAGGGGTGGAAGCAGGGCGACCGCGCGGTGACCTGCTTCTTCGGCAGCCTGGACGGCAAGGTGACCGGTTCGGTGAAGTCGGGCGGCAACCAGTCGGGGGTCGGCGTCTGACGGGAGGGCCGGCGGCGGCGGTTCCCGGCGGCGGGAGCCCGGCGGAGGAGCGCCCCTGCGGAAGGTGACGTTCAGGGGAAGGCTTGCGGACGAGTACCGACGGTTGCCAAGCTGTTGCGGACAGTCAACCCCTGGGAGGGGCACGTGGCCTTCGGTGAGCAGCCCGCCTACCTCCGCGTCGCCGAGGACCTGCGGCGCAAGATCCTCGACGGCACGCTCCCGCCGCATGCCCGGCTGCCCTCGCAGGCCCGGATCAGAACCGAGTACGGCGTCTCGGACACCGTGGCGCTGGAGGCCCGCAAGGTCCTGATGGCCGAGGGCTTCGTCGAGGGCCGCTCGGGCTCCGGCACCTACGTGCGCGAGCGGCCCCGGCCGCGACGGATCGTCCGCAGCGGATTCCGGCCGGCCGGTACCCCCACGACTTACCGGCAGGAACAGGCGGACGAGGGCAGCAAGGGCACCTGGGAGTCGCACAGCGTCCAGGAGGTGGCCGGCCCCGACATCGCCGAGCGGCTGGCGATCGCGCCGGGCGAGCGGGTGATGCGCACCGAGTACGTCTTCCGCACCGAGGGCGAGCCGTCGATGCTCTCCACCTCCTGGGAGCCGCTCGCGCTCACCGCCCGCACCCCCGTGCTCCTCCCCGAGGAGGGGCCGGTCGGCGGGCAGGGCGTGGTGCCGCGGATGGCGGCGATCGACGTGCTGGTCGACCACATGGCCGAGGAGGTGGGCGCCCGGCCCGGCCTCGCCGAGGAGACCGCGGCGCTCGGCGGGGTGCCCGGGCACCTCGTCATCGAGATCCGCCGCACCTACTTCGCGTCCGGCCGCCCGGTGGAGACCGCGGACGTGGTCATCCCCGCCGAGCGCTACCGCGCCGTCTACCACCTCCCGGTGAGGTGAGACGGGAACCGCCGGCGGGGTGATGCCGCCCTTCCCGATCGGATGACGCGGGGCGCCCGTGGTTGACGCAACGTCAACACATCGGACATCCCTGGCCGGAACGGTACCTCTTCGTGGTATTCCGTGCCCACGGTGTGAAGCTCGGGCGTAGGGTCGCGCATATGCGCATCGCCGTTTCCTCGGACATGGATGAGCCGGTGGCCCGGCAGCTCCTCGACGAGCTCCGGCGCCGCGGGCACACCGTGACGGCCTACGGAGCCCTGGGGGCGAACGACCGGGCGGACTGGGCCTGGAGTGCCGGGGCGGCGGCGCGCGCGGTCGCGGACGACGGAGCTGACCAAGCCGTCGTCTGCTGCTGGACCGGGACGGGTGCGTCCATCGCGGCCAACAAGGTGCCCGGCGTCCGAGCCGCCCTGTGCGGGGACGCCTACACCGCGGACGGCGCGCGCAAGTGGAACGACGCGAACGCGCTGGCGCTGAGCCTGCGCACGCTGTCGGGGCCGGTGCTCGTGGAGATCCTCGACGCCTGGTTCGCCGGCGCACCCAGCCAGGAACCGGAGGACAAGGACAACGTCGCGCATCTCGGCGCGCTCGAGGGGGGACCGTCGTGACGGCGGAACTGGTGTGGGTCCTGATACGGCAGGACGAGAGCGGCAACCGCTACCGGGTGGGCCGGTACGCCACCCGCGCGGAGGCCGAGCGGATGGCCGCGACGCTGAGCGCCGGCGATCGGCAGGTGTACGTCATCGAACGCATCACGCCGAAGGCGGCCCAGGCGTGAACGCACCGCGGGTGGTGGTCGGCGGCGCCGTGCTCGACCGCGGCCGCCTGCTCGCCGCCCGCCGCACCGCACCCCCCGAACTCGCCGGCCAGTGGGAGCTGCCCGGCGGCAAGGTCGAACCCGGCGAACGCGACGAGGACGCCCTCGTCCGCGAGCTGCGCGAGGAACTCGGCGTCACCGTGCGCCCACTCGACCGCCTCCCCGGCACATGGCCGCTCGCCCCCGGCCTGGTCCTCCACGTCTGGACCGCCACCCTCGTCACCGGCACCCCCCGCCCCCTCCAGGACCACGACGCCCTCCGCTGGATCACCCCCACCGATTCCCCCACCCTCCCCTGGATCCCCGCCGACCGCGCCGCAGTGGAAGGGGTGTGGAGGTGGGTGGAAGCAGCTCGCGGGGTGGACGGGTTGGGTGGGCGTGAGGGG
>WRCZ01000274.1 GCA_009783685.1 Actinomycetes bacterium | reverse complement strand
CCGGGATCAGTTGTCGGCGATGGCCTCGAAAGCCGCGGACAGGGTCTCGCTCTCGTCGGCCGGCACCCAGCGCTCGATCGCCGGGACCAGGTCGCGCCGCTCGTGGAAGAGGTACTGGTACGCCTGCGCCAGCGCGCCGTCGACGGTCAGCACATGGGTGTCCGAGGGGTGCCGGCCCACCAGCGCCCGGTCCAGGATCCCCTGGATCAGGTCGCCCTCCTGCCGGTCGCGCTCCACGACGTTCTCCGGCGCGCCGTGCCGGAGCAGCACCTTGCGGACGGTGGCCTCCTTGGCCGCGTTGTGCCGGGCGAAGGCGTCGGCGAGCGGGCGGAGGTCCTCGGGCTGGTTGGCCTCGCGCATCCGCACGTCCTCGACCATCGCCAGCAGCACCCCGCCGGAGGTGGCCAGGCTGGCGCCGAGCCCGGTGGGGACCCTGCGCGCGTCGCGGGTGGCGCGCGCCACGCCCGCCTCGGTGGAACCGCCGGGACCCGGCGCGGTGCCCGCCGGACCGCCGCCGTCGGGGGCACGGTCGGTGCGGCCGCGGTGCGGCCAGTGGAACCTGCCGTGGCGGGAGCCGCCCGGAGCCGCCGCGTCCGGTGGCGCCGACGCCTCGGGGAAGGCCGCGGTGCGGTCGGGGCCCGGTCCCCCGCCGGACTTTCTGGGGTCGCTCGCTTCGCTCATGCCACCCGCTCCTCTCCTCGCTGGGGTCCAGGTCTTGTGGTCTCAGGGACGCTCGCCGGCGTCCGGTGGCGGTTCGGCCCCGGTCAGCCACGGATCGTCCTCGTCGGGCACCAGGTGCACGGCGGCCTCCTCGGCCGACGCGGCTCCGCCGTCGATGCCGATGTCGTCACCGATCAGCCCGCTGTGCCGGGAGTGCGCGCCCTCGTCCGGCGCCACCAGGCGCCCGGACCTGCGGTCGCCGGTCTCGGCGTCCAGCAGTTCGCCGTCGGTGTCGCTGGTGTCGCCGAGCCCGTCGCCCGGCGAGGGGCCGTCGTCGGGCCGCTCGCGGCGCAGCCGCCGTTCGAGGGACTCGCCGGCGCGCTGCTCACCGGCGGTGGTGCCGGTGTCCTCGACGACGAGCGGCCGGTCGGGCGGCGAGTACCCCTCGTCGAGCGCCTCCTTCAGGCCGCGGTCCAGCAGGGTGTCCTCGGGGTCGAGAGGTCCGGTGTCCTCGCGGATCTCGCTGCCGTCGGGCTGGTAGACGTCGTCTCCCATGCCGCCCTCCTCACCGGGGTACGTCATCGCCGCACACCCGCTTCACAGCGCTCTGCCCGATTTTCGATACGTACGGACATCTCGCCCTCTTCCGTAGCGGATCGCGCACATCTCCATCATGCGCGCGGCCTCCCCCTGTGCGCCTCCCCGCAGTCCTGCGGCCCACACCCCCTGCGGCGGCGGGAGACACGGAGCCCGCGGGGTCGTAGGCCGTACGGGCGGCCGTACTCCCTTCGTGGCCGCCGTCCTCCCTTTCCGGCGACTGGGCCGCCAAGGGCGCCGGAGCGAGCGGACCGGTACAAACCGGGCGACTCAGGGAAGGGAGACGGGGTGACCTCAGCCTCCGCGGCCCCGCCGCCCCCGGACCGCGGCCACGACCACCGCTGGCCCGCGCTGGCCGTCTGCCTGGCCGCCGGCTTCATGACCCTGCTGGACGTCAGCATCGTCAACGTGGCCGTCCCGTCCATCCGGACGGGCCTGCACGCCTCGCAGAGCGGGTTGCAGTGGGTGCTGTCCGGCTACGCCCTGATGTGCGGACTGCTGCTGGTGCCGGCCGGGCGCCTGGGCGACGTCCGCAGCCGCCGCGCGGTCTTCCTCACCGGACTCGCGCTGTTCACGGCGATGAGCGCGCTGGCGGGGGCGGCGCAGAACGAGACGTGGCTGGTCGCCACGCGCCTGGTCCAGGGCGTCGCGGGCGGCATCCTGGTCCCCCAGGTCTCCGGCTTCATCCAGCAGATGTTCCGCGGCCCGGAACGCGGCCGGGCCTTCGGCCTGCTCGGCGCCACGATCGGGGTGTCCACCGCCGTCGGCCCGCTGCTGGGCGGCCTGCTCATCGAGGCGTTCGGCCCCGAGGAGGGCTGGCGCTGGGTGTTCTACGTGAACCTGCCGATCGGGCTGGTCGCGCTGCCGCTGGCCCGCCGCCTGCTGCCCGGGCCGGCGGCCTCCCCGGACGGTGCCAGGGCCGCGGCGCGGGGAGCCGGGCGGCGCAGCGACCTCGACCCGGTCGGCGTGGTGCTGCTCGGCACGGGCACCGCGGTGCTGCTGCTGCCGTTCATGGAGCAGGAGGAGTGGCACGGCCCGCAGAAGTGGCTGCTGGTCCCGCTCGCGCTGCTCGTGCTGGCCGGCTTCACGGCATGGGAACGGCGCTATGCCCGCAGCCGCGACCCGCTGGTGGACCTGCGGCTGTTCCGGCAGCGGGCGTACGGGCTGGGGGTCCTGCTGTCCCTGCTGTACTTCGCCGGGTTCACCGCGGTGTTCTTCATCCTCACGCTCTACCTGCAGAACGGCCTGCACTACAGCGCCCTGCAGGCGGGCCTGTCGATCGTGCCCTTCGCGCTCGGCTCGGTCGCCACCGCCGCGGTCGGCGGCCGGATCGTGGGCCGGTACGGGCGGCCGCTGGTGGCGACCGGCCTGGCGACCGTGGTGGTCGGACTGCTGGCGACCGCGCTCGCCGTGCACCTGGACACCGGCCGCTCGGCGGGCTGGGCGACCGCGGCCCCGCTGCTGCTCGCGGGCCTCGGCAGCGGGCTGGTCGTCGCGCCGAATCAGACGCTCACGCTCAGCCAGGTCCCGGTCGCCAGGGCGGGCAGCGCCGGAGGTGTGCTGCAGACCGCGCAGCGCATCGGGTCGGCGGCCGGCATCGCCGCGGTCGGCTCGGTGTTCTTCGACGGGGTCGGCACCGGGCACCCCGACTGGCCCGGCGGGTTCCAGGCGGGGCTGCTCAGCGCGACCGCGCTGGCCGCGCTCGCGCTGGTCGTGGCGCTCGCCGACATCCGCGGCCGCCGCGCCCCGGAGCCGGTCGCCGTGCCCGTGGCTCAGGAGGGCGCTGGCGCCGGCCCGAGCTGAGGGGGACGGCTCACCGTCCGGCCGCGGCGGCCCGAACGTCACCCGGGGTGGATCTCAACGGACCCCGCGGGGGCGGAACTGGACGCTGATCCGGCCGCCGACCCCTGCCCTGGTCTTGGGGACGGCGTGGTCCCAGGTGCGCTGGCAGGAACCGCCCATCACGATCAGATCGCCGTGGCCCAGCGGCTGCCGGACCGTCGCCGCATGTCCGTCGCGCGGGCGCAGCATCAGCGCCCGGGGCTCGCCGAGCGAGAGGATCGCCACCATCGTGTCCTGCGTGCTGCCGCGCCCGAACCGGTCGCCGTGCCAGGCCACACTGTCCCTGCCGTCGCGGTAGTAGCACAGCCCCGCGGTGACGAAGGGCTCGCCGAGTTCGGCGGCGTAGTGCGCGCTGAGTCTCTCCCGGGCCTCGTCGAGCACGGGGTCCGGCAGCGGCTCGCCGGCGTCGTAGTGGGCGAGCAGGCGCGGGACGGCGACCACGTTGTCGTACATCCGGCGGCGCTCCTCCCGCCAGGGCACGTGGTCGGCGAGGTCCTGGAAGAGGTCGTCGGCACCGCCCAGCCAGCCGGGCAGGGTGTCGATCCAGGCACCGTGCGACAGCGGCGTGCGACGCACGGCCGCGAGGTCGCCGAGACCGGTCTCCCCGGTGTCGAAGAGGGACGCCTGCTGGTGGTGCATGACGTCAGCCTAACGCACCCTCGTACACCCATTCGATTCTTTTCCTGTGGACAACCGTTCCGGGCCGCTCCGGGATGGTTGGATCGGTGCAGGTGATGCCGTCCGCCGGCGGCTCTGCCCGACGAAGGAGACATCATGAGCAACGCCCGGAAGGCGTCCGCGGACACGCAGTCCCCGGTACAGCACGACGCCGACGCCCACGACGTCATCCGCGTGCACGGCGCGCGGGAGAACAACCTCAAGGACGTCAGCATCGAGCTCCCCAAGCGCCGGCTCACGGTGTTCACCGGCGTGTCCGGCTCGGGCAAGAGCTCGCTGGTGTTCGACACCATCGCCGCCGAGTCGCAGCGGCTGATCAACGAGACGTACAGCGCCTTCGTCCAGGGCTTCATGCCGACCCTGGCGCGCCCCGAGGTCGACGTGCTCGACGGCCTGACCACCGCGATCACCGTCGACCAGCAGCGGATGGGCGGCGACCCGCGGTCGACCGTCGGCACCGCCACCGACGCCAACGCGATGCTGCGGATCCTCTTCAGCCGCCTGGGCTCCCCGCACATCGGCCCGCCGAGCGCGTACGCGTTCAACGTCCCCTCGGTCAAGGCGAGCGGCGCCATCACCGTCGAGCGCGGCGACAAGAAGACGGTGCGCGCCACCTTCACCCGCACCGGCGGCATGTGCCAGCGTTGCGAGGGGCGCGGCAGCGTCTCCGACGTCGACCTCAGCCAGTTCTACGACGCGTCCAAGTCGCTCAACGAGGACGCGATCACCGTCCCCGGCTACAAGGGCGGCGGCTGGAACTACCGCCTGTTCACCGAGTCCGGCTTCTACGACCCGGACAAGCCGATCCGCAGCTTCACGAAGAAGGAGCTGCACGACTTCCTGTACCACGAGCCGGTGCGGATGAAGATCGCCGGCATCAACATGACCTACGAGGGCCTGATCCCGCGCATCCAGAAGTCGATGCTGTCCAAGGACCCCGAGGCGATGCAGCCGCACATCCGGGAGTTCGTGTCCCGCGCGGTCACGTTCACCGCCTGCCCGGAGTGCGACGGCACCCGGCTCAGCGAGGGCGCCCGGTCGTCGAAGATCAAGGGCATCAGCATCGCCGACGCGTGCGCCCTGCAGATAAGCGACCTGGCCGCGTGGGTGCGCGGCCTCGACGAGCCCTCGGTGGCGCCGCTGCTGACCGCCCTCCAGCAGAGCCTCGACTCGTTCGTGGAGATCGGCCTCGGCTACCTCTCGCTGGACCGGCCGGCCGGCACCCTGTCCGGCGGCGAGGCGCAGCGCACCAAGATGATCCGCCACCTCGGCTCCTCGCTCACCGACGTCACCTACGTCTTCGACGAGCCGACCGTCGGCCTGCACCCGCACGACATCCAGCGGATGAACCGCCTGCTGCTGCAACTGCGGGACAAGGGCAACACCGTGCTGGTCGTGGAGCACAAGCCGGAGACCATCGCCATCGCCGACCATGTGGTGGATCTCGGGCCGGGCGCGGGCACCGCCGGCGGCGCGGTGTGCTTCGAGGGCACCGTCGAGGCGCTGCGGGCGGCCGGGACGCTCACCGGGCGGCACCTGGACGACCGGGCCGCGGTCAAGGAGGCGGTGCGCGAGCCGTCGGGCGCGCTGGAGGTGCGCGGCGCGAGCACCAACAACCTGCGGGACGTCGACGTGGACCTCCCGCTCGGCGTGCTCACCGTGCTCACCGGCGTGGCGGGGTCGGGGAAGAGTTCGCTGATCCGGGGCTCGGTGTCCGGCCGGGAGGGCGTGGTCACGGTCGACCAGACCCCGATCCGCGGCTCCCGGCGGAGCAACCCGGCGACCTACACCGGGCTGCTCGACCCGATCCGCAAGGCGTTCGCCAAGGCCAACGGGGTGAAGCCGGCCCTGTTCAGCGCCAACTCCGAGGGCGCCTGCCCGAACTGCAACGGCGCCGGCGTCGTCTACACCGACCTGGCGATGATGGCCGGGGTCGCCACCACCTGCGAGGTCTGCGAGGGCAAGCGGTTCGACGCGTCGGTGCTGGAGTACCACCTCGGCGGGCGGGACATCAGCGAGGTGCTGGCGATGCCGGTCGACGAGGCCCGGGAGTTCTTCGCCGACGGCGAGGCACGCACCCCGGCCGCGCAGCGGATCCTCGACCGGCTCGCCGACGTCGGGCTCGGCTACCTCACCCTCGGGCAGCCGCTCACGACGCTGTCCGGCGGCGAGCGGCAGCGGCTCAAGCTGGCCACCCACATGGGCGAGAAGGGCGGCGTCTACATCCTCGACGAGCCCACCACCGGCCTCCACCTCGCGGACGTCGAGCAGCTGCTGGAGCTGCTCGACCGGCTGGTGGACTCCGGCAAGTCGGTGATCGTCATCGAGCACCACCAGGCGGTCATGGCGCACGCGGACTGGATCGTGGACCTGGGGCCGGGCGCCGGCCACGACGGTGGCCGGATCGTGTTCGAGGGCACGCCCGCCGACCTCGTCGCCTCCCGCGCCACGCTGACCGGCGAGCACCTCGCGGAGTACGTCGGCAGCTGACGCGCAACGGCTCCCCCGGCTCCCGTCCCCTCGATCCGCGCGGTTCCGGCCGTCTCGGGGGCGGGATCGGGCGCCGGGACGCACGATGGGGGCATGCTCTTCGCGGATGTCGCCCGGGTGTCGGCGGAGATCGCGCGGACGTCCGCCCGGTCCCGCAAGACGGCGCTGCTCGCCGAGTTCTTCCGGGCCGCGGAACCCGACGACGTGCCGATCGCCATCGCATACCTGGCCGGCCGGCTGCCGCAGGGCAGGCTCGGCGTCGGCTGGGCGGCGCTGCGGGACCGCGCCGCGCCGGCCGCGGAGGCGACCCTGACCGTGCGGGACGTGGACGCGGCGCTCGGCGCGGTCGCCGCGGTGTCCGGCACCGGAGCGCAGGCCGGGCGACGGGCCCTGCTGCAGGACCTGTTCGGGGCGGCGACCGAGCGCGAGCAGCAGTACCTGCTGGGCCTGGTGACCGGCGAGGTGCGGCAGGGGGCGCTGGACGCGGTCGCCGCCGACGGGCTGGCGGCCGCCACGGACGCACCGCCGGCGGCCGTGCGGCGGGCGGTGATGCTGGCCGGCGCGCTGGAACCGGTGGCCCAGGCGCTGCTGGCCCGCGGGCCCGCCGCCCTGGCCGGCTTCGCGCTGACCGTCGGGCGGCCGCTGCTGCCCATGCTGGCCGCGAGCGCCAAGTCCGTGGAGGAGGCGGTGACCAAGGCCGGGCCCTGCGCCGTCGAGGAGAAGCTGGACGGCATCCGCGTGCAGGTGCACGGCGACCACGGCTCGGTCGGC
Organism: Actinomycetes bacterium; assembly: GCA_009783685.1. Lineage (GTDB taxonomy): Bacteria > Actinomycetota > Actinomycetes > Streptomycetales > Streptomycetaceae > Actinacidiphila. Next base: position 1,144 of record WRCZ01000274.1, on the reverse strand, counting down.
GTCTACACCCGCACCCTGGACGACGTGACGGAGCGGCTGCCGGAGATCGCCGCGGCCGCGGCCGGTCTGCCCGCCGACCGGTTCATCCTCGACGGGGAGGTGCTGGCGTTCGACGCGTCGGGGCGTCCCCGACCGTTCCAGGAGACCGCGGGCCGGGTCGGCTCCCGGGTCGACGTGGCGGCCGCCGCCGCGGCGATGCCGGTGCACGCCGTCTTCTTCGACGTGCTGTCCGTCGACGGCCGGGACCTGCTGGACCTGCCCTACGCCGAGCGGCACGCGGCGCTGGAGGCCCTGGTCCCCGAGGGGCTGCGGGTGCGGCGTGCGGTGGTCGCCGATCCCGCCGACCCGGCGCAGGTCCAGGCCGCCGAGGAGTTCTTCCGGCACGCGCTGGACCGCGGCCACGAGGGCGTCGTCGTGAAGTCCGCCGACGCCCCCTACGCGGCCGGGCGGCGCGGCGCGTCCTGGCTGAAGGTCAAGCCGGTGCACACCCTCGACCTGGTCGTGCTCGCGGTGGAACGCGGCCATGGCCGCCGCACCGGCAAGCTCTCCAACCTCCACCTGGGGGCGCGCGCCGAGGACGGCTCGTTCGTGATGCTCGGCAAGACCTTCAAGGGCCTCACCGACGCGATGCTCGACTGGCAGACCGAGCGCCTGGGCGCGCTCGCGGTGAGCGACGACGGCTACACCGTCACGGTGCGCCCGGAACTGGTCGTGGAGATCGCCTACGACGGCGTGCAGACGTCGCCGCGCTACCCCGCCGGGCTGACGCTGCGGTTCGCGCGGGTGGTGCGCTACCGCGAGGACAAGGCGGCGGCCGACGCGGACACCGTGGCGGCCGTGCGGTCCGCGCACGGCGGGGGCTGACCGTCCGCCGGCGACGGGCTCACGAGCCGGCGGCCGTCTCCACCCGCAGCCACACCTCTTCCTCCTGGTCGCCCGAGGCGGTGCCGATCACCCGGACGGAGAACGCCTCCGCCAGGCCGACGCGCAGCCGGTCCACGGCCCGGTAGCCGCCCTGCGCGGTGACGACGACGGGTTCGGAGAGGCGGCCCGGCCCGGGCAGGCCGAGCGTGCGGGACACGTCGAACGTCGCGGCCCACACGATGGGGCGGCCGTTCGGCGCGTCGGCCGGCGCGTCCTCGGG
>WRCZ01000273.1 GCA_009783685.1 Actinomycetes bacterium | reverse complement strand
GCGATGCCGCCGTTGGCGTAGAGCACCTGGCCGTTGATCCAGCGGCCGCCGGGTCCCGACAGGAAGGCGACGGCCTCGGCGATGTCCTCGGGCGTGCCGAGCCGCTCCAGCGGGGCGGCCGCGGCGAGCCGGCCGATCAGCTCCTCGCTCTTGCCGTCCAGGAACAGCGGGGTCGCGGTCGGACCGGGGGCGACGGCGTTGACCGTCACGTCCCGGCCGCGCAGTTCCCTGGCCAGGATGAGGGTCATCGCCTCGACCGCGCCCTTGGAGGCCGCGTAGGCGGCGTAGGACGGGGTCTGCAGCCGGGTGATGGAGGTGGAGAAGTTCACCAGCGCCCCGCCGGGCCGCAGCCGCCGGGCGGCGAGCTGGGAGACCACGAACGTGCCGCGGACGTTCACCCGGTGCATCCGGTCGAAGTCGTCCAGGCTCATCTCGGCCAGCGGTGACAGCAGCATGATGCCCGCGGTGTTGACCACCACGTCCACGCCGCCGAAGCGCTGCTCGACGGTGTCGAACAGGGCCGTCATCTGCGCGGGGTCGGCGACGTCGCCGGGCAGGGCCACGGCCCTGCCGCCGCCCGCGGTGATCTCGGCGGCGACCTTCTCGGCCTGCTCGGCGCGGCCCGCGTAGTGGACGGCGACCGCCGTCCCCTGCTCGGCCAGCCGCCGCGCCACGGCCGTGCCGATCCCGCCGGAACCGCCCGTGACGACGGCGACCCGCGCGGGGGTTTCCTCGGTGCTCTGCGTGGTGCTCAAGGCAAGCTCCTTCGGCGAGGGGGAACGTGCCGCCCCGGGGCGGCACGTGAAAGGCCGTCCACCCCCGGGCCGTGACCACCGGCCCGCCATGTGGACGAGTAGTACACTAACTCTCATGTGGACGACCTGTCCACATCGAGTCCGGGACGGCGCTCCGGACCGCCGCACTACAGTGGACGCCCCGTCCGCATACGGAGCCGCAGCATGAACCCGACCGACGACACGAAGGCGTCCGACCCGCACAAGGCGCCCGCGCTCAAGCCGGGCCGCGGCCGCCGCCGTGCCGAGGACGTGCGCCGCGCCACCCTGGCGGCCGCGGCCGAGCTGCTGTTCGGTGAAGGCGTCAGGGCGGTGACGTTCGACAAGGTCGCGGCCCGCGCGGGCGTCAGCAAGATGACCCTCTACAAGTGGTGGGCCTCGCCCGGCAGTCTCGCCTTCGAGGCCTACTTCGACGAGGTGGAGGACGCCCTCGCCTTTCCCGGCACCGGGGACGTCAGAGCCGATCTGACCGCCCAACTCCACGCGTTCGTCGCCCTGATGGAACGCCACGGCGGTGCCGTCGCCGAGATCATCGGTGCCGCGCAGAGCGACCGGGAACTCGCCTCGGCGCTGGAGGAGCAGTACGTGCGGCCGCGCAGGCGGCTGGCCGTGGAACGCCTCACCGCCGCGCGGCAGGCCGGCCAGATCCGCGACGACGTGGACCTGGAGACGCTCGTCGACCAGTTGTGGGGAGCCTGCTACCACCGCCTGCTCATGCCCGCGGAGCCGCTGACCGCCGCGTTCGCCGACAAGCTCGTCGCCAACCTCTTCGCCGGAATCGCCGGAATCGCCGGCCCCGCCGGTCAGGCCGCCCCGGCCGGCGCTCCCGCCACGGCGGCGGGGGCCACCGGCGGAACGACCGGCTAGCCGACCGTGCCCACGCCGTCCCGGACCGCGAACCGCTCGGCGAACGCGGCCAGTTCGTCGTGCTGCTCCGCCGGTTCCGCGCCGCCGGGCGCCACCACGATGCGCGTGACGCCCTGCGCGGCGAAGTCCGCGACCCGCTCGTGCGACAGGGCCGTCGAGCCCCAGCGGGTGTACTCCAGCGCGTCCGGATCCCGGCCGGCCGCCCGGGCCGTGGACCGCACGGCCTCCCACTGCGCCGCGCGTTCCCCGGGGGTCAGTGCGCCACCGGGGAAGTAGCCGTCCCCGTACCGGCCGGCCCGCCGGGCGGCCGCCCGGCTCGAACCGCCCACGTGGACCGGCAGCCCGCCGGCCGCGAGCGGCTTCGGGAAACTGCACACGCCGTCGAAGGAGAAGAACTCCCCCTCGAAACCGGCGCCTTCCTCGCCGCCGGCCCACAGCAGCCGCAGCACCTGGATCGCCTCGTCGGCGCGGCGTCCGCGGGCGGCGAAGTCGACGCCGACAGCGCGGGCCTCGCCCGGCAGCGCGCCCAGCCCGATCGTGAGCAGCCGCATCCGCCCGCGGGACAGGACGTCGAGGGTGGCCAACTGCTTGGCGAGGGTGACGGGATGGTGGTACGGCAGCAGCAGGACGGCGGTGCCGAGCAGGATCCGGCTCGTGCCCGCGGCGACGAACGCCAGGCAGGCGAGCGGATCGGCGTACGGCAGCGACGGCGGGAGGTCGAACGACCCGATACGGGCGCCGGGGTACAGCGCGACGTGCTCCGGCAGGTACAGCCCCTCGAAGCCGCACTCCTCGGCGTGCCGGGCGTAGCCGAGCAGCCGGTCCGGGTCCGTGCCGTAGGCGGGAGTGCTGTAACTCACCGCGAACCTCATCGGTGTCACCGTCGTGCCCCGCCCTCGGCCCGCCGGTGCCTGGCCGGGGACGGCGCGGGCAGGAGGACGGCACGGCCCAACGGGCTTGGCGCCGGGCCGGGTTCGGGGCGGGATGCCGCAGGGGGGCAGCCGCCGCAGGACGTGGCCAGTTGCTCGCTGATCTCGGCGCGCCGCTCCAGCAGGGTGCGGATCTCCGCGTCGATCGTGGCCAGCCGGCGCCGGGCGACGGTCACCGACTCCGGGCAGGCGCCACCGCTGTCGTGCCCCGCGCGCAGGCAGTCCACGAACGGGCGGGTGTCCTCCAGCGTGAAGCCCGCCGCGAGCAGGGTGCGGATCTCCGCGACCAGGCGCAGGTCCGACTCCTGGTACTCCCGGTAGCCGTTGGCCTCACGCCGGGCCGCGAGCAGCCCCTGCTTCTCGTAGTAGCGGAGCGCGCGCGGGCTCACCCCGGCGCGCTCCGCGAACTCGCCGATGCGCATCCACCCTCCAGGTCCTTCGGGTGGACACGCTAATCGTTGACACCTGCGTCAAGGTCAAGCCGGGCGGCGTGTTCCGCCCGTGCGGTCCCGGGCGGGCGGGCGCCGGCCCTGGACGAGGGTCGGCGCCCGCGGGCTCGGGCGGTCGTCAGAACGGCGGCTTCCAGACCTGGTTGGCGCCGCCGGTGCAGTCCCAGATCTGCACCTGGGTGCCGGGGGTGGTGGACAGGCCCGTGTCGTCCAGGCAGCGGCCCGAGTTGGGGTTGCGCAGCGAACCGTCGGACTGCCGCTGCCAGACCTGCGCGCCGGTGCCGTTGCAGGTGTAGAGCTGCACCGGGGTGCCGTTCGCGGTGCCCGCGGACTGGACGTCGAGGCACTTGCCGGCCGCCCGGACGGTGCCGTCCGACATCTCGGCCCACTCCTGGCCGTTGGTGCCGTTGCAGGTGTACACCTGCACCTTCGAACCGTCGGTGTTGCTGTCGGAGGCCAGGTCCAGGCACAGCCCCTGGTAGCCGACCAGCGGCGTGGCGGGGGTGGCGTCGGCGGGCACGACGGTCCACAGGAACGTGGCGGTGTCCTGCGCGCCGGCCGCGTCCCGCGCGGTCACGTCGACGGTGTAGGTGCCGGGCTGCGCCGGGGTGCCGCCGATCAGGCCGGCAGCGGAGATCGACGTGCCGGCCGGCAGCCCGGTCGCGGTGAACGACGGGGTCTGCCCGGCGCTCGCGTCGTGGGCGGCGACCTGCACGGAGACCGGCGTGCCCGCCAGCCCCTCCTGCGCGCCCGGACCGGTCACCGTCACCGGGTGCCCGAGCAGGTCCGCGGTGACGTCCAGCGTGCCGGTCAGCGGCAGGTTCGCGTCGGAGTCGCCGACCGCGACCGTGTACGTCCCGGTGCTGGTCGCCCAGCCGTTCGCCGAGCTGTCGTAGAAGGACAGGCCGCGCTGCGTCAGCGGGAAGCTGACCGTGGTGCTCGCGCCCGGCTGAAGGTTCACCCGGGTGAACCCCTGGAGCTGGCGCGGCGGTTCACCGGACGCGGCAGGTTGGGTCACGTACAGCTGGGCGACGTCGGCGCCGGCCCGCGAGCCGGTGTTGGTGACCGTCGCGGTCACCGTCGCCGCACCGCCGGCCGGCAGCGGCGTCACGTGCAGGTTGCCGAAGGAGAACGTGGTGTACGACAGGCCGTGCCCGAACGGGAACTGCGGGGTGAGGTGGTTGGCGTCGTAGAAGCGGTATCCGACGTCGACGCCCTCGCTGTACTGGACGGTGCCGCCGGACCCCGGCCACTGCTGCGTGGTGTGCGCCGGCACCTGCGACAGCGAGGTGGGGAAGGTGACCGGCAGGTGCCCGGAGGGGTTGGTGTCGCCGAACAGCAGCGAGGCGATGGCCGTGCCGTCGCCCTGCCCCGGATACCAGGCCTCCAGCACGCCCTTGACCGAGCCGAGCCACGGCATGGTCACCGCGGAGCCGGTGTTGAGCACCACCACGGTGTTCGGGTTGGCCGCCGCCACCGCCGAGACGAGGTCGTTCTGCGCGCTGGACAGGTCGATGCCGCCCAGGTCGCCGCCCTCGGACTCGTAGTCGCTGACGAACACCACCGCCACCTTCGCGGCGGCCGCGGCGCTCGCCGCGGAACTGGTGCTGGAGCCGCTGTCGTAGGTGACGGTCACCCCGCTGCCGGCCCGCGCCTGGATGCCCTGGAGCGGGGTGACGGTGCCGCTGGAGGTCACCGCGGCGCTGCCGCCGCCGGCGCTCTGCACGCCGGTGGACGCGTCGGCGCCGATCACCGCGATGGACGTGGCGGCGGAGGTGAACGGCAGCACGCCGCCGCCGTTCTTCAGCAGCACCGTGCCCTCCGCCGCGAGCCGGGTGGCCGCGGCCTGGTTCGCCGCGGAGGTGGCGGTCTGCGCGGGCGAACCGGTCGGCGCCCGGTCGAACGCGCCGAAGGCGAACATCTCGGTGAGCACCCGCGAGGTCATCGCGTCGAGGGTGGCCTGGCTGACCTGGCCCGCGTTCACGGCGCTGGTGAGCGCCGCGCCGTAGTACCCGTCGTTGCCCGGCATGTCCTGGTCGAGGCCGGAGTTGGCGGACGCGGCCGTGGCATGGGTGCCACCCCAGTCGGAGGTGACGAAGCCCTGGAACCCGAACTGCTGCCGCAGCGCCGTGGTCATGAGCGCCGGGTTCTGGCAGGCGTAGGTGCCGTTGACGGTGCTGTAGGCGCACATCACCGAGGACGCGGCGCCCTGCTGCACCGCGTCCTGGAACGCCGGCAGGTAGATCTCCTGCAGCGCCTTGGCGCTCACCACCGCGTTGTCGGACGGGGTGTTGCGGTTGGTCTCCTGGTTGTAGACCGCCAGGTGCTTGACCTGGGCCATCACCCCGGTCGACTGCACGCCGCGGATGTTCGCCGCGCCCAACTGCCCGTTGAGGTACGGGTCCTCGCCGATCGACTCGAAGGCGCGGCCCCAGCGCGGGTCGCGGTCGATGTTGATGGTCGGGCCGAGGTCGACGGTGGTTCCCTTGGCGCCCTCCTCGGCACCGACGAGCGCGCCGTACTGCTGCTCGGCCGCGGTGTCCCAGGTCGCGGCGAGCGCGACCGGGGCGGGCAGCTGCGTCACGCCGCTCATCCCGTCGGCGACGCCGGCCGGGCCGTCCTCCAGGTTCATCGCCGGGATGCACAGCGCACCGATCGACGGGGTGAAGCCCACGTAGGAGGACCCGCCGGTGCCGGTGGCCAGCTGGACCTTCTGGGCGGTGGTCATCCGGGCCAGCACCTGGCCGACCCGCTGGGGGATGGGCGCGGTGGAGTGCACCCAGGGGCAGGCCGCCGGGACGGCCGAGGCGGAGGTGGCCGCGGCGGCGGGGGAGCCGGCGGCGGCGAGGAGCCCGGAGCCGCCCGCGACCAGGACCAGGGCGGCCAGGACGGCGGTGCGGCGTCGTAAGGGCACGCGAATCGGGAGCACGATGCCTCCAAGCATCTGCCGGGGTGGGGGGTTTCCGGCTCGCGGTCGCGTCTGCGGAGCCGGACGCGCGGTGGAGACTGGGCTCGGCCCACGGTGGATTCAAGACCTGACACCGGGCGGCGTCAAGACGGCGGCCGCCACCAGCGGGTCAGCCCGCTGAACCGCCTTTTCAGCACCGGGAACGGCCGTGCTCCAGGCGCAGTCGGAGCCCGGACCGGGCTCCGGCGGGCGCGCGGTGGCGCCCACAACTCCTGACAGCAGCGGAACCGGCGCGCCCCGCCGGTCACATGTGCCCGCCCCGGTCCGTCAGAGCAGTGACCGGCCGGACCTCGCGCGTCCGCGCCGGACGAGCCGGACTCCGCTCGGAGCCCGCCACGCACGATCGAGAGGTCTTCCCATGAGCACGATCCTGTTCCGTTCCCACGTCCGCCCCGAGCAGGGGGACGCCGTCGAGGCGGGGGTGAGGAAGCTGTTCGCCGCCGTCGAGGAGGCCGCCCCGAAGGGCATCCGCTACACCTCCTTCCGGCACTCCGACGGCGACTCCTTCGTGGTCCTGCTGGCTCTCGACGAGGGCATCGAGCACCCGCTGACGGGCCTGCCCGAGTTCAAGGCGCTCCAGGGGCTGCTGAAGGAGTCGCTCGTCGAGCCGCCGGTCATGGAGGAGATGACCCTCCTCGGCGACTACCGCGCCTGACGCGGCGGGCCGGGTCGGGCCGGGTCGGTTCGGGCCGCGCCGGTTCGGGCCGCGCCGGATCGGGCAGCGCCGGGAAGCCCGCGCCGCACCCGGGGGAGTGGTGCGGCGCGGGCTGCTGCTGCCGGGCCGTCCGCCGTCCGCGGGCCGATCCGGTCGGGTGCGGTCAGAACTCGTCGGCACCGTTGCGGAGTTCGTAGGTCCAGTACCCCGTCCTGGCGACCGCGTCGTCGACCGCGATACCGCCCGCGGGGGCGGTCACGTCGTCACTGCCCTCGGCGGCTCCCTCGGGGGCGAACAGGTTGACGGTGAACGAGCGGACGACGTGCGCGTTCTCGTGGACGCCGCCGAGCGCGATCCGGACGTTCGCATACGCGGGGTCGCCCGGCTTCAGCACCACGGCCGCCGCCGGCCGGCTCTTGGCGACCGCCGGGACGTCCGGCGCGGTGTGGAGGTCGCCGAAGGCGATCAGCGGGTACTGGAGCAGGCGGCAGGAGTGGCCCGAGGTGTTGCGGGCGGTCAGCACGATGTGCTCGGTCGGCGTCTCGTCCGCCTTCTCCATGGTGACCTTCACATCCTGGAACGTGCAGGCCGGCGTGCCGCCGCCCGCCGCGGTCCGGTGCGTCCCGGTGCCGGAGGCGGGGGCGGAACCCGCCTTGGTGGAGGCCGCCGGCGCCGCGGTCGCCCCGCCGTTGGTGCCGTTGGCGTCAGCGGCCGTGTCCGCGGCCGCAGACGAGGGGGCGGCGGACGCGGAACCCGCCGCGGGCGAACCGCTCGACGACGGGGCCGCCGAGCCGTCGTGGCCGCCGCAGGCGCTCAGCGAGAGCGCGAGGGCGGCCGCGGCGGTGGCCAGCACGGCGCCGCGCGCGGCAGCGCCGCGGGTGGCCGCGCGCCCGCTCGTGCCGGCGGCGGTGGCCGCGGTCGCTGCGGTGGTCCCTGCGGTCCTGCGGAAGTCGGTACGCACGGTGGATCTCCCCGTTCGGCATGGCGCGTTGATGGTGGTCGGGCACCGTTCCCCCGGTGCCGGACCCCAGACTCCGCGGCCGCGCTGCCGTGCTGCTTGCGGTCCGCTAACGATCCGCTGTCAGCCGCGCCAGCTCCGCGCCGGCACGTCGCGCGCCCTCGGCGAAGCCGGCCGCCCCGGCCGCCCGCACCGCCCCGGACAGCACGTCCGCCGCCTCCACCGGCCGGCCCAGACCGGCCAGCGCCCGGCCGCGAAGGATCTCCAGCTCGACGCGGCCGATCACCGCGCCCGGCGGAACCAGTTCGGCGGCGCGAAGGCTGTGCGCCAGGGCGCTGTCGTAGGCCCCGGCCCGCAGGCAGTAGTGGGCCAGGTGCTGCAGCGCCAGCACCTCGGTCGGGGGGTGCCCGGACCGTGCGGCGAGCGCCACGGCCGCGGCCAGCAGCGTCCCCACGCGCCGGTGCGCCCCCGTGGCGTCCAGGACCACGGCGAGGTTGGTGGTGGCGATCGCCTCGCTCACCGCCTCGCCGGCCCGGGCGGCGAGTCCCGGCGCCTCCTCCAGG
>WRCZ01000272.1 GCA_009783685.1 Actinomycetes bacterium | reverse complement strand
CGGGCATCGACGTCGCGCACGACCAGGCGGACCTGGATGCCGGGTCGCAGCTCGCCATGCCCGTGACGGTCGTCCAGCAGGACTGGGGTGCGCAGCTGGGCTACGACGCCGCCGCGGTCTGGACGGCGTGGGCGCCGGACCTGGACCACCGCCTGACCCGGGCGGGGCACTTCATGGCCGAGGAGGCACCGGACGAGATCACGGCGGCGATCCGCGAACTGCTGCAGCGCTGAACCGGCGGCGCCCGCCGTGGGGCGCCTCCGGCCGAAGTGACGCCGGGGGCGTCGTCATCGTGGTTTTGCCGGTGCCTTGACGGAAAAATTCCGTCTCCATTGGATGACCGGGAGGGCGGCGCCGCGCGCTCCTTGCTCGCCGCTGCTCCATGCCAGGTTCTTCGATGGGGAAGGAACACTCATGGAATGGCGAGGCAGACTGGCGCGGTGTGCCGTGACGGCGTTGTCGGTCGGGGTGTTGCTGGCCGGCGGGGTCGCGGGCGTCGCGCCGGCCGGGGCGGCGACCGGCGCGGCGGCCGCGGACGGCGCCGGGCCGACCTCCGCGACCTACACGAACCCGGTCACCGCCGGAGTGGTGGACACGTTCCCGGATCCGTCGATGATCCGGGGCAAGGACGGCTCCTGGTACGCGTACGGAACGACGAACCCGATCTTCAACAGCAAGGGTGAGGACGGCGAGCACCTGCTCCCCGTCCTCCGCTCCGCCAACATGGTCGACTGGACGTACGTGGGCGACGTCGTCCAGCCGGACGCGATTCCTCCGTTCTGGCAGGGCAACTCCCGCGCCTGGGCGCCGGACATCCGCTATCTCGACGGCCGGTACTACCTGACGTACGCGCTGTCGACCGGCGGTGTCGCGCTGGCGACGGCGCCGACGCCGACGGGTCCGTGGACGCATCACGGCCTTCTCGTCCCGAGCGCTCCGGTGGCCGGCTGCCCGACGGGGAACATCGACCAGGCGCTGTTCACCGACTCCGACGGCACGCACTACCTCTACTGGGGCAGCTACGACGTCATCTGCGTCTCGAAGATGAACGCCGACGCGACCGCGCTGACCGGACCCGTCACCCAGGTCGCCCAGGGCAGGCGCATGGAAGGCGCGTTCGTCGTCAGGCACGGCGACTTCTACTACCTGATGTACTCCGACGGCGGCTGCTGCGACGGCGCGTTCAGCGGCTACACCGTCAAAGTGGGGCGCGGCCGCAGCCCGTTCGGCCCGTTCGTGGACGATGCGGGAACCGACCTGATGAACCATTCGAGCAAGGGCGGCTTCGTCCTCGCCCCGAACGGCAACGGGTTCACGGGTGTCGGGCACAACGCGGTCCAGACCGACCTGTCGGGCCAGGACTGGCTGGTCTACCACGGGATCTCGAACGCGGACCCCGACTTCCCGCCGGTGCGGACCCGCGCGGGCGTGCTGAATCTCTCCAAGCGTCCCATGCTGATCGATCGGCTGGACTGGATCGACGGCTGGCCGGTGGTCGACGCGGGCGCGGGTGGCAGCACCTCGGGAGCGGCGGCTCCGGTGACGACCGGACCGGTCGACGACGACTTCGCCTCAGGACTGGGCCGTTGGGATGCCCGGGGCCCGGCCGCCCTCGGCGACGAGCAGGACTCGGGGCGCTTCGCGCATCTGGGCGCCGGGGCCGGCCTCACCAGCAAGGTGCGCACCGAGGGGGATGTGCGCGCCCAGGCCGACGTGCGGACCCCGGCGGGCGGCACCGTCGGGCTGCGCGCCGGCGTCAACGGGCGCAACGGCGCGGTGGCCTGGCTCGACTCCCGGGCCCGCGAACTCCGCGTCGAGGTCACGCACGGCGACACGACCGTCCGCTCCTCCTCCCCGCTGCCGGCGACCTTCGACGCGACCACCTGGAAGGTGCTGACGCTCGACTGGGCGGGTGGCGCCGTCACCGCGTCGGTCTCGGAGGACAACCTCATCGATCCGCTCGCGGTGGCGACGGTGACGGCCCCCAGGAACGCGACTCCCGGCGGCGCGGTCGCGGTGAGCGCGCCTGGTGGCGGTGGCGACGTCGACAACGTGAGCGCCGCTCCGGCGGCCCGGCGCGTCACCGAGCGCGTTCCCGACCCGGTGCCGGGCCGGCTGCTCGCGGAGTACTCCGACGACTTCGACGGGACCGGCATGCCGGGAACCGGCGACTCGGCGTGGTCGTGGGTGCGGCAGCCCGCGACGGGGCCGCGGCTGGAGGACGGCCGGCTCGTGTGGCCCACCCAGTCCGCCGAGCTGTACACGGGGAACAACACCGCCTCCGTGCTGCTCCGGGACGCTCCCCGGTCGGACTACCTCGTCGAGACCGAGCTGACGTTCGACGGTACGCGGGCTTCCCAGCAGGCCGGCCTGGTCCTCTACCAGAACGACGACCGGTACCTGAAGCTGGCGCACTCCGTCCTGCCGGAGAACCGCAAGGCCGGCGAGGTGCTGCACCAGACGGAGTTCGGCAAGGAGGCGGAGCGCCCGACGGCCACACCGCCCCTCGCCGTGGCGAACGGCCCGATGTTCGGCGCGGCCCCCGCGGAGACGACCTGGCTGCGGCTGTACGTCCGGCACGACGCCGTCCACGACGCGTACGACGTGCGCATGGCGTCGAGCACCGACGGCCGGCGCTGGGAGTGGGGCGGCACATGGTCGCTGTCCGACCAGGGTGACCTGCGCATCGGCCTCGTCTCCATGAACACCGCGGGAGCCACCGCCGTGTTCGACTACGTCCACACCTACGACATGTCCCGGGCCGCCGGAGGCGGCGCGCACGGCTGACCGCCGAGCCGGCCGCGGGTGGGCGCCCTGGACAGGGCCCCCACCCGCGGTACGCCGTCGGCGGCGCGCGCCGCGCGTCCGCGGCGGGCGCCCGGCCTACGCCGGGGCGCCGGGCCGGTCGTCGACCAGGATGCGGTCGATGTCGGGTGCGTTGGCGGTGGGGTTGGCGATCTCGATCGTGTTGGTGCCGGCGGTCAGGTGGACGGTCAGGTTCATCACCCCGAGGGTGTTGAAGTCCGCGGTCACCGGGAACGTCAGCGTCTGCGGGGCGCCGCCGTCGACGCTCACCATGGCCTGCCGCGACGGCGGGCCGTTCAGGTAGGCGATCGTCATCGCGTAGTCCCCGTCGGCCGGTGCGTTGACGCCGTTGAAGGTCAGGACGCCGGACTTGCCGACGTAGCCGGCCTTCTTGCCACCGGAGCAGGCCGTGCAACTGGAGATCTTCGCCTGGCCGGCGAGGGTGTTGGTCGCGGCCTCGGCCTCGTACGACGTGGCGGCGGGGGGCGTGCCGGCGCCGTCGGCGACGGTGAACCCGTCGAAGCTCGCGGTCGCGGCCGAACCGCTGGTGTGCGAGGTGACGAACAGGCCGGCGTCCTGCGTGTCCGACTGGCCGGGGACGGTGGCGGTGCCGACGGTGATCCACCCGGTACCGTCGAAGGAGTAGTAGCCGGTGTACGTGGTGCTGCTGGTCCGCTCCAGCTTGAGGTGCACCGGCAGGGTCATGGGATGGGTGCCGCCCGCCGGTGCGACGGAGTCGACATGGGTGCCGCCGGTGCTGGTCCACTGCAACTGGATGCCGCCAGTGGGCGATGCGTAGAGCGCGACGCCTTCGGGCCCGGTGCCCGATCCGGTCATGTCGTTGCGGACGAGCAGGCCCGCCGCGCCGGAGCCGGCGAGTCCCTGCTGCGACGAGACCTCGGTGTCGATCGTCGAGGACGTTCCGACGGCGCCCGGGCGGTAGATCGCGCTGTAGGCGTCGCTGGACGTCGACAGGCCCGCGCCGGCTCCGCTGATGCCGAACTGCTGCCCGGACTCGGCGAAGTGGGACTGCGCGTCCGTCGCGGAGGAGAAGGTGCGGTACGGCGCCTCGACGGGCGGGCTGGTGACGGCGGTCTGCGTCACCGAGGTGCTTTCGGGGCGGACGCCGAGCCAGGTGTAGGACGCCGTCCCGGTGATCTGGTCGGTCCGGAACAGCTGGTCCGGCACGGGCGCGACGACCTGGAAGCGTGCCTGGACGGTCTTCCGGCTGCCGACCACGCCGAGGTGCGTCGGCGTCAGCGGGCGCACCGTCCAGCCCTGGGGCGCGGTCAGGTCCAGCTCCACCTTCTCGACGGGGAGCAGCCCGTTGTCGGTGAGGGTCTCGGTCACGGTTCCGGTCTCGCCGGCCGTCAGGGCCGCCACGCTGCTGACGTCCAGCGAGACGTTCGGCGGCACCTGGCTCGGGTTGCGGATCGGCGAGACGCGGTACATGACGGTGGAGTGCGGGGCGACCTGGGTGCGGATCGAGCCCGTGGTCTCGGTGGTCGCGTGCGTCCACAAGTCGCGCAGGGAGTACGCGGCGTAGGTGCCGGGCAGGCCGGCGGCCTGGGTGGTGGTGCCGATCGTGGCCGGGGTGTCGGTCTGGTTGAACAGGGCGACGGACACGTCGCCGTTCGCGAGCGGCTTGGCGAGCACCCAGTGCCCGTCACTGTCGCTGACGATCGTTGCCTGCTTGCCCAGCGGGTCCTGGTCGACCGCGATGACGTCCGCGTTGGTGTAGATCGCGAGCGTGGCGGCGCTCGCGCTGCGCAGGTCGGTGCCGGCGATCAGCGGCGCGGCCATCTCCGACCAGAGGCTGAACTCGCTGCGGTACTCGGCGTCGGTCTGCCCGCCGTTGCCGATCTCCAGCATGTCCGGGTCGTTGAAGGCGCCGGGCTTGGCGAGGTCGGCGAGCTGCACGTTCTTGGTGAAGTTCGCGACCATGCTGCTGTACAGGTCGTGGATGTCGCCCGTGGTCCGCCAGACGTTCCCGATCTCCGGCCAGGCCGAGTTGGGCACGCCGAAGTCGGTCTTCTCGCAGATGCTGAACAGGATGGGGTGGCCGGTCTGCGCGGTGGCTTTTTGCAGCGCGTCGCGCATCGCGGTGTACCGGGCGATGGTGGCCGGGATGTTCTGCTGGTCGGCCGGCTGGTTGCAGTCGTCGTCCTTGAGGTAGTCCACCCCCCACTGGGCGAACTGCAGTGCGTCCGCGTCCTCGTGGCCGAGGCTGCCGGGGAATCCGCCGCTCTTGGAGCAGGTCATCGTGCCGGAGTCCTCGTAGATGCCCAGCTTCAGCCCGTCGTGGTGGACGTAGTCGGCCAGCGCTTTGATCCCGTCGGGGAACTTCGCCGGATCGGGGACGAGATTGCCGTTCGCGTCGCGCTCCTTCAGCGCCCAGCAGTCGTCCATGTTGACGTACTGGTAGCCGGCCGCCTTCATCCCGTTGGCCACCATCGCGTCCGCGGTCTGCTCGATCAGCTGCTCGCTGACCCCGCAGCCGAAGGCGTTCCAGTCGTTGAAGCCCATGGGTGGCGTCGCGGCCAGCCCGTTGTCGAGCGCCAGGGCGGGCCCGGCGGTGGCCACCGGGACGGCGGCCACGCCCAGTGCCGCGAGCGCGGTGGTGGTGAGTACGGCGAGTAGCTTGCGCATCAGGAGGCTCCTCAGCCCATCGTCGGCAGACCGATCTCGACCGGTCCGAGCGTGCGTGCCGTTGTCGCGGGAGATGCGGTGACCGGCGCGAACGGCAACTGCGGGGCGCCGTCCCGTTCGATGAGGTACGACTGGCCGGCACGCAGCGGCACGGTGAACCGGGACGCCGAGGTCGGGGCGACCACCGTGCGGCCGTTGGCGACCACCGTGACCTTCTGGCCCTCCCAGGGATTGCGCACCTGCTGGTCGACGTCCGCTCCGGCCTCGATCGCGACCGTCACCGGCACGCCGTCCCTGACCTGGACGTCGACCTTGCTCCGGTGCTGGATGAAGACGGTGGCGTCCGCGTTCCAGCCGGTGGGCAGCGCCGGTGCGATGCGCAGCAGGCCGTCGTAGTCCTGGACGAGGGCGTCCTGCAGCGCGGTTGTCACGACCCCGCCCTGCTCGGCGTAGGGCTCCTTGTAGTTGGCGCCGAAGGACGCGAGGCCGGAGGGCCGTTGCTGGTAGGTCCTGGTGAGGTCGACGAGGGTCTTCGCCATGTCGTCGCCGAAGCCGAGCCTCGCCGCGTCGATCGGGTCGAAGCTCCAGTCGTTGTGCTCCACGTAGGGGCGGTCGGTGTAGGTGCGCTTGGCCAGGTCCGACAGCGGGCCGCTGTCGCCGATCAGGCCGTAGGGCCACACCGGTTCGAGGCCGAGGTTCTCCGCGTTGTGGGTCTTCGCGGCCTGCTGGCCGGACTGGCCGATCACGTCCTGCCCGGTGCTGTCGGCGTCCGGGCCGAGCTGCTGGGTCATGGTCGCGGCGTCGGTGCGCGGGTACGGCAGGATCTTGGGCAGCGCCGCGGTCAGCGCGTCCACGAGGTCCTGGTCGCGGTGCAGCAGCCCGGCTGCCCGGATCACGTCGGGGAAGACCGCGGTCATCGCCGTGATGTCGGTGGTCGGGTCCTGGACGTCCCACTGCGTCTCGTGCGCGTTGGACGGGCTGGTGTGCAGGAGTCCGTCGGTGCCGACCTTGGCGTACGAGAGCATGAACCGGGCCCAGTCGGCCATGACCGGGTAGTTCTGCCGCAGGAAGTCCAGGTCGTCGGTGTCCTGGTAGGTCTGCCACACGAACAGCGCGACCTCCGCGCCCGTGCTCAGCGTCCTGGCGTTGTAGTTGGCCGGCCCCTGCGCGCTGCAGTTCAGATACGGGTTGGCGCCCCACTGGCCGCCTGCGAGGTGGACCTGGACGCCGACGCCGTTGAACCGCATGGTCTCCGGCGTGCACGCGCCGTCCGAGCCGGGGAACTGCCCGGCCGTCCAGGCGCGGGTGTCCGGCAGGGTGTCGCGGTAGAGGGCGAAGTAGCCGTCGTTGTTCGCGTACGCTCCGGCACCCATGTTGGCCGTGACCAGCATCCGCAGGTTCCAGCCCCAGTACGACGCCGGGTCCCAGGAGTGCGTGTCGCCGGAGGAGTCGAACAGGTCGGCGACGCCCGCCTGCGAGCCCGGCCGCACGCTGCCGCGCTCCGCGGCCGCGGCGAACAGGCTGATGGTCCGCAGGTTCGCCAGGTACTGGGCCGAACCGTCCGAGGAGGACAGCCCCATCATCCCGACGCCGTTCCAGTAGTGGTGCCACCAGGCCGCGGTCCGGCCGGTCGCGCCGCCGCCGCTGCCGGCCAGCAGCCGGGCGGCGGTGGCCGTCGCGTCGCCGCCGGTCCACTGCGGCGATGCGACGACGATGCGGAACGAACCGTTCGGCTTGGGTCGGACACTCACCTGCACCGTCAGCGGGTCGACGACGTCCGCGTGCACGTTGCGGCCGGCCGCGGTGATGGCCGCGAGCGAGCCGAACGTCCGCCCGCCGGCGCCCGGTTGGGTGTCGTCCTGCCAGGTCTGCGCGAGCGTGCCGATGGTGGCGTCGGCCGACGCGGCCGGTGTGCGCGGCTGCCACAGGTGCAGCTGCGCCGTCTGCGCGGCGTCCGGGTCGGCTCCGGTGACGTCGATGACGAGCTGGTCGCTGTCGGCACGGACGTAGGTGGTCGCCGTCATGCCACCGCCGGTCTGGACGAACGCGCCGTCGTAGAGGTCGAGCCGGCCCTGGTAGTCGGCGGCGCCGGTCAGCCGGGCCAGTCCGGGGACGACGACCTGGCCGGGCGAGAGCCGGTCGGGCATGGTGTCGGCCCTGTTCAGCTGGGCGGTGAGGCCGTTCTCGTCCCACACGCCGGCGCCGAGGTCGCCGTTGCCCAACGGCATGGCCTGTGCCGAGGCCGTGTTGGGCCGGCCGAGGACCACGTCGGAGCTGTGCACCATGCCGGGCACGTCGACGTGGAACGAGCCGTTCTGCCACGCCGTGGTCGGCACGGCTGCTGCGCTCGCCGCCGGGGCCTGCCCGATCAGTGCCGCCGCCATGCCGTAGACGAGCAACAACACCGAGATCGACCTGCGGGTTCTCCAACCACTCCGGTGCATGAGGGGGCTCCGCTCGCCGCTGGGCAACAAGACAGCGTCAGAGAAGCACCAGACATCGGATGAGTCAAGGAAAGTGACCGCATCTTCCGCGGGGCGCCGGGCGTTTCGCCCCAGATAGATCGGGGGTTTCTTGATTGCGAGGCTGAAGGAGTTGGCGTCGGAGGCCGGGCCGACCCCGGGTGTTGCCCGGCAGCCGGACACCCTGCTGCCACGCCCGCTTTTTCGTCGAGTCATCGGATGAATCCGTTGACTCGACGGTCGATCCCCCGTAGAACATGGGCACTCCCCCCTCACCCCAAGGCACGTTGTCGTCGACCATGCTGAGGAGCCGCTCGTGCGT
>WRCZ01000271.1 GCA_009783685.1 Actinomycetes bacterium | reverse complement strand
GCCAGGCCGTCGATGCTGGCCACCACGGCCGCCGTCACATCGGCGGCGCGGATGCGCAGGCGGGCCAGCTCCTCGCGAACCTCGGCCTCGTGCGCCATCACTTTCCTCCTCTCGGCGCGTTGTCTCAGTCCCCGCCTCATCACGGCGCGGACCGTGCCGCTGGGGCGGCGGGCGGATTCACAGGTGCTCCTCCAATGCGTCGCGGAGCCGGCGCAGGACGGCCACGTCGCGGCCGTCGGCAATGTCCAGCACGGTGAACGGTGTGCGGTCAGGGGTGAGCGGGTCGGTGGTACCAGGCGTGGCCGTGCCGGCTGCCGTGCCGTTCGCCGGTGCGCCCGCGGCAGCCGGGATCCGGCCGGATGCGGGAACGCCGGTCTCCAGGTGCCCCGCGGCGGCCAGACGGCGAATGTCGACGAGGGTGTGGAAGGCCGGGCGCCCCAGCAAGGTGGCGATCCGGGCCGGCGTGTGCCGGCCGTCGGCGAGGTCGAGGACGTCCCGCTGACGCCGCGTCACCGGGGGGAGCCGGGCTCCGCGGCGGCGGACCGGCGGGGCGGAGTCCAGGTGCGCGTGCGGCCACAGGCCCGCGAGGTAGCGGCGGCGGCGCCGGGTCTCCCGCTCCACGTCCGCGACGCCGACCGGGCGCACCCGGCCGAACCAGTGCACGGCACCGTGCCGGAACCGGGAGGGCCCGCCGTCGGGTGCCAGGACGAAGTAGGCGGCGTCGTAAAGCGCGCTCAGGTGCCGGATCTCCAACTCGCCGCCGGACAGGCGTCCGTGGTCGACCAGGTAGCCGGCGATCCGGCAGCCCGGTCCCGCCGCGTCCATGGCCTCGCGCCACTGCTCCTGCGGCAGCCGCCCGTCCGCGGTGAGCAGCACGTCGATGCCGGGCGCGGCCGGCGACTCCGCGTGGACGACGACGCCGTCGGCGAGGTAGAGGACGCCGGTGTCGCGCAACAGGGCACCGGTGGCTCGGCGTTCGGCAAGGCGGACCAGCATCGGCGGGACCTGCGCGCTCAATCGAGGACCAGCCGTTCGGAGAGGTCGCGCATGCGCATCAGGGACAGGGCGAGGTTGGCCTGGTCGCGGTCGAGCCACAGGTGCAGGAACACGCCGCCCTCGTAGGGGGCTTCGAGGAACCGCAGCAGGTGGTAGCCGCCGCGGCCGAGGACGATGACGTCCTCGACGGGCGCCCCGCTGTCGTCCGGTGTGCCGGTTCGGGTGCCTGCCGGCTCCTGCGGGGCGCCGAACACCGGGAGTTCGGCGGCGCTGCGGGCGAACTCCGCGGCCTCCGCGGCCATCGCCTCGTGGTCGCCGCCCGGCGCTTCCCCGACGACGCCGAGTGCGAGGCCGCTCACCCATTCGACCAGGGCGGCACCCCGGGCGCCGGGCAGTCTCATCGCCTCCAGCAGGCATTCGTCGATGCCGGACACACGACCCCCTTGCGGACAAGCCCGGTTGAGCCGCGCTTGGCCGCTCGGGTGACGGAGACGCTACCCAACGTTCCATCAATCGAGGGGAGTTCTGGCATTTTCCAGTGGCACTGGCCGCGGTTCGCTAAAGTCCCGCCGCGAACCGTCCGATTCGGGGCATGCAGACCCCCCGTGGGCCCTCGACGGCGAGACTGTGCCCCGGCGTGACGACGCATTTCACGATCAGCTCGGTACGGTGCGGCTCGCGCCCGCCGCAGCCCACCACGGGAACGTGGACGGCGGCGGCCCGGCGCTCCGGAATCGCGTCCGCTCCGTAGCGCGCTCCGCCGAACCCAGCATCGCGCCTGCGGCCCGGGCGTACCGGTCCGCAGGCGCGCCGGGCGGGGTCACACGGCCCCGACGGCCATGAACAGGTCGAAGTCGGAGATGAGCAGACGGCCGGCCGCCTGGGAGGAGCTGTCGGGCACGGACGCCCGGACCACGGGGTGGTCACCCTTGTCCACGGTGACCTTGGTGCACTCGTACTTGGGTGCCTTGCTGGTGACGACCGCGCGCAGCTTGGCGGCGAGGCGGTCGGCGGTCGCCTGGTCCTTGACCACCGCGCACAGCACCTCGGTGTTCTTCGCCGAGGAGTCCGCCTGCTGGCCGAGCACGGACAACCGCACCGCGGCGCGGGTGTCGAGGGGGTTGAAGTCGGCGCGGTAGACGTCGCCGAGGCAGCCGGCGGCCTGCTTGTAGTCCGATCTGTCGGCGAGCGAGGCGCCCAGGCTCGGGTCGGCGGCATCGACGTTCCCCGACTCCGTGGAGTACGTGATCTCCTTCGCGGAGACCACGAGTGCGGGGCCCGGGCCGCCGGACGGCTTCCACACCTCCTTGCCGCGCTGCTTGGTCGAGGTGAAGCCCTGCTTCTTCATCGACGCGATGATGGCGTCCGCGTCGAAGTGGCCTTCCCAGTGGCCGGAAACGCTGCTGTCCACCGCGGTGTCGATCTGGCTGACTTTCAGGCTCATTCCCCAGGGACCGCCGGAGTACTGGTTCAGCAGGGCGCTTCCCGTCTGCCCGGCGTGGTTGAAGCGCTTCGGGTCGGTCTTGCTCAACTCCCTGACGCGGGAGGTGTCGACGTAGGTCACCTGCTTCGCGGCGTTCTCCGCGGCTCCCAGGTGGCGCAGCGCGCCGAGCGCGCCGGATCCGCCGCCGGAGCTCGACGAGCACCCGCTCAACGCGGCGACCAGGGCGGCGGCCAGGAAGGAGGTGAGGGCAGAGGCGGGAAGGGATCTGTGGGGTGCTGTGCGCATGACGGTGAAGCGTATCGACGCGCCGCAGCGGAACACACCGCTCCGCCCGCCGCTCCACGACCGCTCCACGCCGTGGAAGCAGAAGGCTCACGTTCCGGTCCCGCACGGCTGGCCCGGTCGCCGGCCCGCGGACATGACGTCCATCATCAGCCGTTTCTGCCGGGCCTCTTGACCGGAGCGCCCGCGCGGAGAACCCTGTGGGCCGAGTTAGGAAGCTTTACTAACGGTCGTGCCTCCCCCGGCGGAGGCCCGCCCGCACCCCCACCCGCCGACTCACTGCTGGGAGCCCGGATGCGTATCCACGCGCGACGATCGCGGCTGCTCGCCTCGGCCGCCGTCTCCGCCCTGCTCGCCCTGCCCCTGACCGCGCTGGCCGCGGTCCCCGCCCAAGCGGCCACCGCCGCCCACCCGTTCCCCACCCACACGACCTACAAGGTCGGCGTGCTGCCGTCGGCGTCCCAGTCCGCCCGGGACACCGCGGTCGAGAAGCAGTACGACGCGTGGAAGGCCACGTACCTGGTCCACGGCTGCGCCTCGAACGAGTACTACGTGTCGACCAAGGGCGACGGTGACGCGCCCAACAACGGCCCCGTCTCCGAGGGTCAGGGCTACGGCATGAACATCGTGCCGCTGATGGCCGGTTACGACGCCAACGCGCAGACCGAGTTCAACGGCCTGTGGCAACTGGTGAAGGACCACAAGGACGCCGACGGCCTGATGCAGTGGCAACTCGACGGCAAGACCTGCAACTACACCGACACCGGCACGCCCGACTCGGCGACCGACGGCGACCTCGACATCGGCTACGGGCTCATCCTCGCCGACAAGCAGTGGGGCGGCTACACCGCCGACGCCAAAGCCTGGCTGGCCAGCATCTACGCCCACGACGTCGCCTCCGACGGCCACCTGAAGTGCGAGGACGACGGACCCTCCACCGACACCCGGCCGTCCGACCACATGCTCGACCACCTGCGCGCGTTCGCCGCGTACGACACCGCACACGACTGGAACAAGGTCGTCACCCGCACCGAGGCCGTCGACAGCGCCTTCAGCGCGGCCTACTCGGCGAGCACCGGCCTGCTCTCGGACTTCGTGGTGGGCGCGAACACCAGCAGCCCCAAGCCCGCGCCCGCCGACTACCAGGAGAGCCAGCCCGACAACATCGTCGGCTACAACTCCATCCGCGTGCCGTGGCACATGGGTACCGACGCGCTGCTGAACGGGACCACCACGGCGGCCACGGCCTACGCGCTGGCCACCAAGGAGTCCGCCTGCCTGAAGGCCGAGGCCGGCGGCAACCCGCAGAACGTGTACCCGCACACCAAGCTGAACTGCACGCCGTACTCGACCGGTGACCAGGCCGAGGAGGCCGGCGACTCGGTCGGGCCCGCGGCCATGGCGGCGGGCGACCAGGCGTGGACCGACGCGATCTGGAAGCAGCTCGCCACCAACCCGTTCGGCGACGGCTACTACGGCGAGAGCATCAAGACGCTCGTCTACGTCGTGATGGCCGGCGACTACTGGAACCCGGCCGCGGCCGGCGCCCCCGCCGACGACTTCTCGGTCGCCGTGTCGCCGTCCGCCGGTACGGCGACGGCGGGCTCCTCGGTGTCGGCGACGGTGAGCACCTCGGTCACCTCGGGGAGCGCGCAGAGCGTCGGCCTGTCGGCGAGCGGGCTGCCCTCGGGCGCGACGGCCTCGTTCAGCCCGGCGTCCGTCACCGCGGGGGCGTCCTCGACGCTGACCGTCACCACCGGCTCCGGCACCCCCGCCGGCAGCTACCCCGTCACCGTGACCGCGACCGGGTCCTCCGGCACCCACACCGCCGCCTACACGCTGACGGTCACCGCCGGCGGCGGTACCGGCTGCACGGCGGGCCAGCTCCTCGGCGACCCCGGGTTCGAGAACGGCAGCAACCCCGCGCCCTGGACGCAGTCGTCCTCGCTGGGCTTCGCCCCCGTGACGGCCTCCAGCTCGGACGAACCCGCGCGCACCGGCGGCTGGGAGGCATGGCTGAACGGCAACAGCACGGCCGACACCGACACCGTCGCGCAGAGCGTCACCATCCCCGCCGGGTGCACCGCGTCGCTCAGCTACTGGCTGCACGTCGACACCACAGAGAACACCACGACCGCCACACCGGACACCCTCAAGGTCCAGGTGCTGAGCAGCACGGGCAGCGTGCTGGCCACCCTGCACACCTATTCCAACCTCGACCACGCCACCGGCTACGTGCAGCACAGCCACGACCTGAGCGCGTACGCCGGCCAGACCGTCACGCTGAAGTTCACCGGCACCGAGACCGACGGCAACGGCGGCACCACGAACTTCGTCATCGACGACACCGCCCTCAACGCGGCCTGATCCACCGCACCGCACGAGAAGGGGTGCCTCCCGTGTCCGGGAGGCACCCCTGCCGTACCGGCGGTGTGCCGGCCGGAGACCCCCGGACGGCACACCGCCGGAGCATCAACCGCGCCGGCCGCTCGCGGCCTGGCGCCGCCACCACATCAGCGCCGCACCGGCGCCCAGCAGCACGATGCCGATCCCCGAGAAGGTCAGCACGTTCGTGCCGGTCGCGGCCAGGTCACCGCCGGAGCCCTTGCCCGAGCCGGTGGACGGCGGGGTCGCCGGACGGCTCGGCGTCGGCCCGGCGTGCGGACGGCCACCGCCGCCGAGCAGCAGCATCGAGCGGTTGTCCGCGTCGTCGGCCATGGTGCGCGTGGCCGTCTTCGCGGTGCGCGGCAGGTTCTTGTGCTGCTTGGTGAACTGGGCCTGGCTGACGTTCTTCTTCGGCGCCTTGGAGAAGTCCACGCCGCCCATCACGCAGATCTTGGTCTGCCCGTTGTACTCGCACGGGAAGCTGTAGTCGCCCTTGGTGAACGACTTGACGTAGTCCTCCCAGGTCTGCCGCGGCGTCCAGGAGGTGTTGGGGCTGCGCAGCGGCCAGCGGTGGACGTCGTTGCTGTTGATCACCTTGTGGTAGTCGCCGGGCGACTGGGCGTCCTGCTGGCGCACGTACTCGGCCGCCACCCGCGCGGTGTAGACGCGGCGCAGGTCCGCGTACTGCGGTGCGGTGTTCACCTTGTGCTCGATGTCCGGGATGATGAGGGACTGCACGAGCTGCTGCGAGGTCTTGCGCTGGTCGGCGGTCAGGTCGCAGTTGCCGTTGGGCGAGGGCGTCTTGAGGGTGGCGGCCACCGAGTTGACCTTCAGCGGCGCGCTGAGGATGTACAGCCCGCCCGAGTCCGCCCGCACCTGCGCCGGCTCCGGCACGATCCAGTTGCGCTCGACGCTGCCGCACGGCAGGCCCGCCTGGCGCATCGCGTCGCTGAGCTTCTTCCCCAGCGGCTTGCGCGGGTCGAGGTCGCGGGCGTAGTCGTGCTTCATGGCCAGGTCGGCCTGGAGCAGGACGCGGCCGGCGTCGGTCTTCCCGAACGTCGCGTCCATCACCGTGTCCGGCTGGTCCGGGTTGAGGTTCACCCAGAACTTGTCCGGGGTGAGGGCGAGCCAGGTGGAGAAGGAGTCGGAGATCAGCTGCGCCTTGGCCTTGCCGCCCCAGCCGAGGTTGGCGTCCTCGTCCGCCTTGGCGGCGGAGAACGCGTAGTTGAGGCCCTGGCCCTTGACGGGCTTGCCCACGTACGACAGCTGGATGGTGGAGAAGTCCACGCCGCCCGGCCCCCGGATGTTGAGGCCCTCCGGGTCCTGCTCGTCGAGGAGTTGCTGCTCCTGGCCCATCTCCTCAGGGGTGGGCTCGGATCCGTCGACGACCTGGGCCGCGCCGCCCTCCGGGATGTTCTCGCCCGGGGGTTCCAGATAGGGATCGGCCTTGGTGTACTTGCCGGGCGTGTAGTCGGGGACGCTGTCGGCGATGTGCTCGTAGGAGAACACCCGCGGCTGCTGCTCGTCGTCGACCCCCGCGGTGGCGCCGAGCCGGTTCAGGTACTTGGTGGTGGCGGAGGTCTTCTCCTGGCCGTTGACGTAGCCGATGCGGGCGTTCTTGCGCTGCGGGTCCTCCAGGAACGCCTTGTTGGGCTTGTCCTGGTTGGTGTCGCGGCCGCCGCCTGCCTTGAACTCCAGGAAGAGGTTCTTCTTGTAGTTGACCGCGTCGAACCGGCGGACCATCGGCTTGCCCTTGGCATCCAGGACCGGGTTGCCGTTCTCGTCGAGGATCGGCACGTCCTCCTGGCACAGCCAGTCCTCGCCGACCAGGCCGAGGTCCTCCACCACCTTGCGCTCGTAGACGTCACCGCGGTGGTTGTTGAGGTTCGGCAGGATGTACGCGTTCGACAGCCACTTGCCGAACGTCTTGTACAGCCGCTTGGGGTTGCTCTCGTTCTTCAGCAGGTAGTCGCGGTAGCGGGCGTAGATCCGCTCGCGGCTGTTGTCCGGGTACTCGTCGTACGCCTTGGGGAACTGCTCGAGGAACTTCTTCTGGGCGGCCAGCTGTTGGGCGTTCGGATTCGCAACGTCGTCGGGCAGCGTCAGGCCGTCCATGGCCTGGCGCTGGGCGTCGTAGGAGTAGGTGTCCCACTGGTCCTCGGGCCGCTGGGTGACGCCCTTGTCCCACGGGAGTGAGGACGCGGGAGACTGCCCGTCGAGTCCGTACTTCTCGTCGCAGCGCATGCCGCTGGCGGCGTGGGCGCTGCCCTGCAGGGTGGGCAGACCGGAGACGGTCATGATCCCGGCGCAGGCGAGTGCGAGGCAGGCGCGGGTCAGGAACCACCGATGGCGCTGCACAGGAGTGGATATGCGGTCGGTCATGCGGGCTCTCCCCCAGGAGCCCCGCTTCTGGTCACTGGCGGCGCCCAGGGGCCCCCGTTGCAACCGGCACCGCCAACGCCACACCGTAGGATGAGAGTTGACGCTGCGTCGGGTCCGTCACCCGGTGCGCCCCACGTCGCCCCATTTCGCGCACAGGATCGTCACGAGGGCGGCGGTCCCGCACCGTAGGCTCACCGCATGGACCCGATCGACTCTCCGGCATGGGCCGACAATCCGCGCCTGACCGACTGGCTCGCCGAGCGGGCCGCCGCGTTCCCGGCATGGGCCGGCGAACACGGCGGCGACTGGGACTTCACGCCCGATTCCCTGGACCGGCTCGAGGCCGTGATCCGGAGCGCGTTCTCCTCCTGGGAGGAGGCGAACGACGCGGCCGACGGCCCGCTGCTCGCGGTCGCCGCCTGGTACCTGGGCGAGGTCCAGGTGCGCCACTGCGGTGCCGCCTGGCGGTGCGACCCCCAGGCCCCTCCCCCGCC
Source organism: Actinomycetes bacterium (assembly GCA_009783685.1). Lineage (GTDB taxonomy): Bacteria > Actinomycetota > Actinomycetes > Streptomycetales > Streptomycetaceae > Actinacidiphila. The sequence continues at coordinate 262 of WRCZ01000271.1, read as the reverse complement.
GGGTACAGCGGCCGGCGGCCAGCCACTGCTCACCGTCCCCCGCGCCACCCTGGACGGCCACGAGCAGGACGCGCTGGAGGAGCTCGACGAGATCGACGAGAACCCCACGCCGCTGGTCGACCCGGCGAGCATCATCCGGTCGCTGTTCGCCGCTCCCGACAGCCACCTGCGTGACGTGCTCAACCGCTACGCGCGCTTCGAGCGCTGGCGCCGCTCCCTCGCCTGACCCCGGGCCGCGCCGCCGCCTCCTGACCCTCGGCCG
>WRCZ01000270.1 GCA_009783685.1 Actinomycetes bacterium | reverse complement strand
TGGCCGCCGGGCACGAGGTGCGGTGCCTGGTGCGGACCCCGGAGAAGCTCCGCGACCAGGAGTGGGCGGACCGGGTCGGCATCGTCCGGGGCGACGTGACCGACCCGGGGGCCGTCGCACGGGCCATGGGGGGCGTGAACGTGGCCTACTACCTCGTGCACTCCCTCGGGACCGGGCGGGACTTCGAGGACACCGACCGCAAGGCGGCCCGGGTCTTCGGCGAGCAGGCACGCAAGGCCGGCGCCGGCCGGCTCGTGTATCTGGGCGGGCTGACGCCGCAGGAGGTGCCCGAGCGGGAGCTGTCCCCGCACCTGCGGTCCCGTGCCGAGGTCGGCCGCATCCTGCTCGCCTCCGGCGTGCCGACGGTCGTGCTGCGCGCGGCGGTCATCATCGGCTCGGGCTCCGCCAGCTTCGAGATGCTGCGCTACCTCACCGAGCGGCTGCCGGTGATGGTCACCCCGCGCTGGGTGCACACCCGGATCCAGCCGATCGCCGTGCGCGACGTGCTGCGCCTGCTGGCCGGCTGCGCCACCCTGCCCCGCGAGGTCGGCGGCACCTTCGACATCGGCGGCCCCGAGGTGCTGACGTACCTCGACATGATGCGGCGCTACGCCGCCGTGGCAGGCCTGCCGCGGCGGCTGATCCTGCCGGTGCCCGTGCTCACCCCCGGCCTGTCGAGCCACTGGGTGGGCCTGGTGACGCCGGTCCCGGCCGGGATCGCCCGGCCGCTCACCGAGTCGCTGCGGTACGAAGTGGTGTGCCGCGCCGGCGACATCGAACGGTACGTGCCGAGCCCGCCGGGTCATCCCCTCGGCTTCGATCGCGCGGTCGCGCTCGCGTTGCAGCGGATCCGCGACGCGCAGGTCACCACCCGCTGGTCGTCGGCCGGGACACCCGGCGCGCCCAGCGACCCGCTGCCCACCGACCCCGACTGGGCGGGCGGCAGCCTCTACACCGACGTACGGACGCGCGAGGCGGAGGTGGAGCCGTCGGCGCTGTGGGACGTCGTCGAGGGCATCGGCGGGGAGAACGGCTGGTACTCCTTCCCCCTGGCGTGGGCCGTGCGCGGCTGGCTGGACCGGCTGTCCGGCGGCGTCGGACTGCGCCGGGGCCGCCGCGACGCCCGGCGGCTGCGGGTGGGCGACTCGCTGGACTTCTGGCGGGTGGAGGAGATCGAGCGGGGCCAACTGCTGCGGCTGCGCGCGGAGATGCGGCTGCCGGGCCTGGCCTGGCTGGAGATGCGGGTGGAGCCGGTCGGGGACGGCGCCGCCCACCGGGTGCGCTACCGGCAACGCGCGGTGTTCCACCCCCGGGGCCTGGCCGGCCATCTGTACTGGTGGAGCGTCTCGCCGTTCCACGCCGTCGTGTTCGGCGGCATGGCCCGCAACATCGTGCGCGCCGCCGAGCGCGCCGCCGAGGGGCGCGCAGGCGCCCCGGCAGGACGCGACGCCTCCGGCGACAAGGGCGCGCGCGGACCGCACACGTGAGGCCACCCCCTCCCAAGGACTGTACGCAGGAGGGCCGTTCGGCTCGGCGGACCCCGGCATCGGAGCATGCAGGGCCCGTAGGCTCCCCGTCCCGAAGCACCCTGCGTGCCACAGCCGTTCGACCGGCCGCGCCCCGACACTTCCGCGGAACACGGTCGTTCGACTCACCGAGCCCGAAGTCCCCTGGCTGCCGCGCCCGTCCCGCCCGCATCGGCCACCGCCCCTGACAAGCCCGAACCGTCGCACCGACCCGCCCCCGAAAGGCTGACCTCCATGCCCGACCCGGTCGTCCTGTTCACCGCAGATCTGCGGCTGACCGACCATCCGCCGCTGCGCGCCGCCCTGGAGGGCGCCGGCGCGGTGGTGCCGCTGTTCGTACGGGACCGCGCGGTGGAGGCCGCCGGGTTCGCCACGCCCAACCGCCGCGCCTACCTCGACGGCTGCCTGGCCGACCTGGACGCCGAGTTGCGGGAGCGCGGCGGCCGGCTGGTGGTGCGCTCCGGCGACCTGGTGGAGGAGGTGTGCCGGGTGGTGACCGAGGCGGACGCCGGCGAGGTGCACATGGCGGCCGGGCACACCGCGTTCGCGGCGCGCCGGGAGCAGTCGCTGCGGTCGGCACTCGAAGGGCTGGGCCGCCGGCTCGTCGTCCATGACGCGGTCACCGTCGCGGTGCCGCCCGGCCTGGTCACGCCCGCGTCCTCCGACCACTTCGCCGTCTTCACCCCGTACTTCCGGCACTGGGCGCAGGTCCGGCTGCGTCCGGTCGTGCCCGCACCGCGCCGGGTGCCCGTGCCGGACGGGCCGGAGGGCGAGCAGGTGACCGCGGGTGACGTCACGGGCGACGTCTCCCCTGCCCTGCCGCCGGGCGGTGAGCGCGCGGCGCGCCGGCAGATGACCGGCTACTGGCGCAGCGGCCTGGACGGTTACGACACCGCGCACGACGACCTGGCGGCCGACGCCACCTCGCGGCTCTCCGCGGCCCTGCACTTCGGCACGCTCTCCCCGGTGGAACTCGTGCACCGCGCCCGCGAGCACGGCGGGCCCGGCGCCGACGCGTTCGTCCGGCAGCTGGCGTGGCGCGACTTCCACCGCCAGGTGCTCGCCGCCCGGCCGGAGTGCGCGCACGCCGACTACCGCGGCAAGGACGACCGTTGGCGCACCGAACGCACCGCGGGCGCCGACATCGACGCGTGGCGCGAGGGACGCACCGGCTATCCCGTCGTCGACGCGGGCATGCGGCAACTGCGGGAAGAGGGCTGGATGCACAACCGGGCGCGACTGCTCACCGCGAGCTTCCTGACCAAGACCCTCTACGTGGACTGGCGGATCGGCGCCGCGCACTTCCTGCGCTGGCTGGTCGACGGGGACGTGGCCAACAACCAGCTCAACTGGCAGTGGATGGCCGGCACCGGCACCGACAGCCGCCCCAACCGGGTCCTCAACCCCGTGACCCAGGGCCGGAAGTACGACCCCGAGGGCGCGTACGTCACACGCTGGGTACCCGAACTCGGCGGCCTCCCGCCACGGTTGGTGCACGAGCCGTGGAAACTGCCCGACACGGAACGGGCGGCCCTCGGCTACCCCGCCCCCGTCGTCGACCTGTCCAGCGGGCTCGCCCGCTTCCGCCGGGCCCGCGGCAAGCAGCCCTAGGGCGCGTCCGGCAAGGAGCGCCGCGGCGCGGCGGTGCAGGTCACGGCACGGCGAGGGACGGCGCAGCAGGTAGGCCGAGACGGCGGCGGCGAGGGCGATGACGCAGGCGACGAAGAGCAGCCCCGCGGCGCGCAGTCCCGGGCCCTGGGCCACCGCGCCGATCCCGACCACCGGGATGGACAGCCCCACGTAGCCGGCGACGAAGAGGGCGGAGAGCGTCGCGGCGCGCTGCTCCTCGGGGGCGACCCGGCTCACCGTGGCCACGCTGCTGCGGAAGGACAGGCCCTGCCCCGTGCCGCTCACGAGGGCCCCGGCGACGAGCAGTCCCAGCTCCTTGGTGAGCAGCGACGTGCCGATCAGCACCAGCCCGGCCATGAGGACGAGGCAGCCGAGGACCAGCGAGCGCGCCACGCCGAACCTCCCCATGAGGAACTGGCCCACCAGCGAGGCCAGGAACGCGGACATCACGACCGCGCCGGACGCCGCGATGTTGTCGACGCCGAGGTACCTCGACAGGAAGGCGGGTGCGACGGCGGTGAACAGCCCGAGGACGGAGAATCCGGCGAACACCGCAACGGCCGCCGGGGTGAACGCCGTTCGCACCTGGGCCGGCACGACCATCCCCTGCACCCGCAGCGGCGGCCGCGGCACCTTCCGCGGCACGGTCTCCGGCGCCGCGGCGAGCACGACGGCGGACACGGCGAGCAGGGCCAGGTGCACCACGTACGTCAGGCGGAGCGGGTAGGGGGCGTACTCGCCGAGGAGCCCGGCGAGCAGCGGCCCGCAGCCGAGACCGCCCATGTTGGCCACGGTCGCCATCAGCGTGGCGCGGCCGCGCTGGGCGGGGGCGGCCAGCTCGGTGACGGCCGCGGTGGCCGCGCCGCTGAAGAGTCCGGCGGAGAAGCCCGAGAACACCCGCCCGACGAACAGCAGCGGGAGGGCGTGCGCGGCGAGGAAGCAGCCGGCGCTGAGCATCGCGAAGCCCACGCCCACCAGCAGGACGGGACGGCGCCCGAGCACGTCGGAGAACGATCCCGCGATCAGCAGGGCGGCGATCACACCGCAGGCGTAGACGGCGTAGACCACCGTCACGACGAACTCGGAGAAGCCGATCTGCGCGCGGTAGAGGCCGTACAGCGGTGTCGGCAGCGTCGTCCCGAGCATCACCACGGCGAACACCAGCGCCACCAGTACGGACCACGGGGGCACCGGACGGGGACGCCGCCCCTGACCGGAAGAAGTCACGCGCCCACCCTAACCAGTGGAATCCGGCTGTTCGGGATGATCACGCCGCTGATGTCCGGGCGTGGTGCGACGGGCAGCGCGCAGTTCGGCGTACAGCTCCGGCCCGGTCCAGGTGCGCGGCGCCGCCTCCGCGTCGTGCACGAGGGCGGCGAGCCGGGCGTTGGCGGGGGCGCCGCGCCCGTGGGCGGCGGCGAGGGCGACGATCTCGCCCTGCAGCGAGTCGACTTCGGTGCGCCGGCCGCGCTGGAGGTCCTCCCACATCGAGGAGCGGGCGTGGGCGTCGATGCGCAGCGACGCCGCCGCCACCCGGCGGAACAGGGCGTCAGGCAGGGCGAGGACGTAGGGCGTGACGGCGGGCGAGGCGGGCCCGAGGCGGGCGGGCACCACCCCGGCCGCCCGGTACGCGGCCAGGGCCTCGCGCTGGCACAGGGCCAGGCACCGCCGGTACGCCCGCCGCCCGAGCTGGTCGCGCAGCGGCAGGCCGGACAGCGCGTTGACGGCGTTGTTGAGGTTCATCAGCAGCTTGGCGTGCTGCACTTCGGCCATGTCGGTGCGGGCCTCGACGGCCAGGCCCGCCGCGCGCAGTGCGGTGACGAGGGTGTCGTCGGGCTCGGTCATGAGGGTGCCCGGCATGCCCTGGTGGACGGTGCCCGGGGCGGTCTGCACCACGTTGTAGGGCACCATGGCGGCCAGCACGGTGTGTCCGGGGAGCGCGGCGCGCAGGGTGGCCGGGTTGCGCAGGCCGTTCTGGAAGCTGGCCACGACGGCGCCGGGGGCGAGCCGCGTCGCCAGGTCGGCGGCCGCGGCCGCGGTGGCCGCGGTCTTCACGGTGACCAGCACGTAGTCGGCCCCTGCCGCCGCCTCGGGGCCGGTGGCGAGCGTCAGCTTCTCCGGGGCGAGGTGGACGGCCGGTCCCGCCGAGGTGCTGAGGGTGAGGCCGCGTTGCCGCAGCACGTCCATCGCGGCGGGCCGGCCGACGAACGCCACGTCGTACCCGGCGGCGACGAGCCGCCCGCCGAGATGGCAGCCGATACTGCCGGCGCCGAGGACGGCGAAGCGGGGCGTGGTCATGGGCGGCTCCTGCGGACGGGCGCCGGCGGCACCGGGAACGGGACAGGCCCACGATCACACGGCCGGCGCGGTCGCGGGACCCCCGGGCACCCGCGGGCGCGCGGGACCGCCCCGCACGACGGGAGGCGTGCGGGGCGGCCGCGGGCTCGGCGCGTCAGGAGAACGTGCAGGTGATCGAGCCCTTGGGCAGGTTGACGCCGGACGACGTCGCCGTGAAGCCGAACGTCGTGCTGCCGTCCGGGGCGATCGTGCCGTTGTAGCTGGCGTTGGTCACCTTCGCGACTCCGCCGCTGACCGTCAGGTTGCCGTTCCACAAGGTGGTGATCGTCGTGCCGTCGCCCGGTGTCCAGTTGACGGTCCACTGGCTCGTCGGCGACGTGCCGTGGTTCATCACCTCGACCTCGCCCTGGAAGCCGCCGCTCCAGGCGTTGGTCACCGAGTACATGGCCATGCAGGAGTCGGAGCCGCCGGTGGGAGGCGTCGTGGGCGGTGTGGTCGGGGGCGTGGTCGGCGGTGTCGTGGGGGGTGTGGTCGGCGGCGTGGTGGTGCCGCCGTTGTGGATGCCGGTGACCTCGCCGTTGCCGCCGTCGAAGGCGATGTCGGAGCAGGAGAAGAAGTTCTCGTTGCTGTCCGAGCGGACCCACTGGATGAAGACCAGGGCGTCGCCCGAGCGGCCCGAGGGCAACGCCTGGTCCCAGTAGTAGTGGCCGCCGTCGGTGCCGGGCGAGCCCACCGAGGCCGGGTTGGTGACGCTGCCGATCTGGTCCAGGTCGGCCCAGGCCAGCGGAGTGGTCGGCGACCAGCCCTGCTTGGTGAGGTACACCCGGAACGTGCCCGGGTGGGCCGCCCAGTTGCTGTACTGGAGCTGGATCGTCGACCCGGACGTCAGGTGGGTGCGCGGCCAGTCGTCACGGGCGGCGCTGTAGGCGGAGAAGTCGTACGGCGACTTGTTGCCCGCGCTGCACAGGGTGCCGTCGGGCACGTAACCGTCGCCGCGGCCGGCCGCGTTGGAGTCCAGCACGGCGAACCAGTTGTACAGCGGGGTCGTGCCGCTCTGCGCGACCGCGGCCGCGCAGGCGGGGTTGGTGGGGACGAGTGCGCCCGTGGCGGTCTGGGCGTCCTCGTAGCACAGGTAGGTACGGGAGCCGGGCATCATCGCGACGCCGTGCGCCTGGGCCGAGTTCTGGCCGAGCACGACCAGGCCGAGGGCCGCGACGAGCGTGGCGAGCCCCGCGAGCAGGGAGAGTGTCCTTCGCCTCTTCAAGGTGGGTGACCTTTCGGGCAGCGTCCCGAGGCCGTGGGCCCCCGCAGCCGGGACCCCGGGGCGTGGTGGGGGGATGACAGGTGTGGGAGCGCTCCCACATCTGACGCGAACATAACAGCCCGTCAGCAGCGTGTAAACAGGCCCCGCCAGGACCGGACACCGGGCGCCGCTAGTGGTGCCGGTTCCACCGCCCCGGGTCCTCCTCGAGGTTCGCCCGGTCCCACCGGCCGCGCTCGGCGGCCGCCTCGTAGGTGGTCTGCAGGAATTCCAGCACCATGGCGTCCGGGTCCGCGGCGGTCCTGACCGTCTCGTACGGCAGCAGGAACTCGCCCTCGTCGCGGCTGTAGCGGGCCTCACCCGCGGGGCGCACCGGGTAGTCGGCGAAGCCGTCCGGCTCGGGGTAGGCGTAGGCGTAGAAGAAGCCCTCGGTGCCCGCGCTCGGCCAGAAGCCGCAACTGCTCAGCTCGCGCGAGTACGCCTCCTCCATCACCCAGGCGCCGACATTCGGCGCGCCACCCGGGTGGGGCGGGGCGGGGCGCCCGGAGAAGCGGGTGCAGGCCAGGTCCATCGCTCCCCAGAACAGGTGCACGGGGCTGGCCTTGCCGACGAAGCGCGCCCGGAACTCCCCCAGGACCCGGTTGGCCTGGAGGAGTTGACGCCAGAACAGGTGCGCGGCGCGGGCGTCGTAGGAGGCGTGCCGCTCGTCGTCGGCGAACGGGATCGCCGTCTCGACCTCGTTGGGGCTGGGCTGGAACTCGGACTCGATGCCGAGTTCGTCGAGCGCGCGCAGGGTCTCGCCGTAGAAGCGGGCCACTGCCTTGGGCTCCAGGCGGACACTGCGGACGCCGCCGCCGTCCTCGCGGATGACCAACCGGTGGTCGATGAAGTCGAATTCGAGGTCGAAGGCGCCCGACCGGTACGGGATGGCGGAGGTGGTCAGGCCGCGCGGGCTGACGTACAGCGGGACCTGCCACCAGTGGTTGATGAGTGGCGCGTGGCTGAGGCGGACCTTGCCGACGATCTGCGCCCACATGTGCAGGGTGTCCCGGGTGTCGGACCAGTCGTCGACCCGCAGACTCGGCCATGCCGTCGCCGCGCTGCTGGACTGCTGTACCACCGAGCACCTCCCGGCAGATCACCTAGCGAACATAACGGACATGATACCGGCCGCACGCCTCCCGCTCCCCCGCGCGGCCCCCGGGCCCGGGCGTTACGTTGAGGAGGCGGCCCACCACCGGACCGCCCGCCGTCGAACCGCCCGAGAATGCCCGCGGGCAGCAGGAGGCGCATACGGCCATGGACATGGAACTCGACGGCAGGACCGCCGTGGTGACCGGCGCCGGCAAGGGCATCGGCCTGGCGACGACGCGCGCCCTGGTCGACGCGGGCGCACACGTCGTCGGCGGATCGCGCTCGCCCAGCCCGGAATTCGAGGAGCTGGTCGCGGCGGGTGACGCCACGTTCGTCCAGGGCGACCTGAGCCTGCCGGCAGGACCGGCCGCCCTGGTCGCCGCGGCGCTGGAGCGCGGCGGGGTGGACGTCCTCGTCAAC
>WRCZ01000269.1 GCA_009783685.1 Actinomycetes bacterium | reverse complement strand
CGTCCGGGACACCTCACGCGCCCCCGAGACCCGCAGCAGGCCCTGGCCGCGGTCGGCAGCGAGCCCGGACGGGGCCACCAACGTCCAGCCGACGTCGTGTCCCAGGAAGTCGACGTCCTGGGCGGTCACCGTCACGTCGACGGACGTCCCCTGCCGCACGGTGAGTTGGGTCTGCGGGAGGTAACCCCAGGCGGGGGAGCGGTACTCGGTGGCGATCTGCGGCCGGGTGACCTGCTCGCCGTAGCGCGGTGTCGAGTAGGACGACTCGAGCTGGACGCCGTTGAAGCGGTGCTGCTGCGTCAGCCGGCGGTAGAGGTCCATCGCCTGCTGCTTGCCGGCCGGGTCGCCGGCCTGCGTGTACCGGGTGATGTCGATGTCGGCCAGGGCGAGTTCGCAGCCCGCCGCCAGCCGGTCGAGGACGAGCGCGGCGCCGCTGTCCCCGGCCGTCCTCGCCCGTGCCGAGGCGATGTCGTCCGCGGCGGCCTGGTACTTGGTGCGCAGGGCCGCCGGCTGGCCGGACGCGTTGAGGACGTCGGGATCGTCCGCGGTGCGCAGCAGGTAGTCGGCCATCTGCTGGGCCGCCGGTCCGAACCGGGCGGGCAGGTAGCTGCCCAGGAAACCGTCGTAGGTCAGCGTCGGATCCCATGCGCTGCGGGCGGCGAACAGATGGACCGCCTCGAACTGCAGCCAGGTCGCCGGCTCGGCGTACATGCCGATGCCGTTGACGCCGACACTCAGGTACGTCTCCGCGTCCCGGGCGAGCACCCCGATCGGGTTGCCCAGCTCGCGCCAGCGGTAGCGGCGGGAGTAGTCGTAGATCGCCAGCGTGCCCGGGTGGGCGGCCCGCCACTTGCGCAGCACGTCGAGGTAGTGCGCGTTGACCGACGAGGACGGGTCGCCGAACGGCACGGTGTAGGTGCGTCCGTAGGCGGCGTAGTCGATGATCACGTCCGGGTCGAAGGCGTACCCGGCGGTGGGCGTGTCCAGTCCGGTGTCGTAGGCGATGCGTTCCACCTGGACGCTCCGCCCGGCGTCGGCCAGGGCGGCGACGAGCCGGTTCACCACGTGCACCTCGGCGTTGGTCGCGGAGCCGAACGCGGCCAGGGCGGCCTTCGGCCACGTCGCCCCGTCCGGCGGCCAGCAGTCGAAGACGCCGATCTCCGGGCGGTCGCGCAGATAGGCGACGACGTTGGCGATGTACTGCGTCACCGCCGCCTCGTCGTGCACGTCGAAGACGTTGGCCCCGGCGGTGTAGTACTGCGGGTAGTCGGCGGGACGCAGGAACGCGTCGTAGCCGTGGCCGCCGACCTCCACGGCGATGCCGCGCTTGGCGAGTTCCGGCGCCATCCACGCGGCGAAGTCCTGGTAGCGGGTGACGCCGACGCCGTAGTAGTCGTACGGGAAGACCAGGATGTTGAGCCGCTGCTTGCCCATCCAGTCGATCAGCGCGGTGAGCGACGCCTCGCTGATGCTCCAGCCCTCCTCGATCGCCTTGCGGCGCACGGGCCAGGGCGGGGTCACCAGGAGGGACTGGGAACGGACGGAGAGGTCCGCGGTCCGCGGCACGCCCTCTGCGGCACCCTGGTAGTAGCCGAACCTGGGGGCGAAGAAGCCGATCCCCCACTGCTCCAGCAGCGCGTACGTCGCGTACACCACGCCGCGATCGCCCACGCCGCTCAGCAGCACGCCGTGCGGGGTGGCGTTCACCAGGTAGCTGTCCGCGAGCGCGCCGTTCAGCTGCGCGTCGGCCTCGGCCAGCCATGCCGGCGGGACGACGGCCCCCTGATCCCGGAGGCCGGGGACCACGAGCACCCCGGAGGACGCCGTTCGCGGCTGCGCGGGCCGCGCCTGCACCACCCGAAGCCGGGCGCCGCTCATCCGCTCCACGTAGCCGGCCAGTTCACCGGCCGCGAACTGCGCGGTGGCACCGCCCCACCACAGCACCGTCGCGCCGGCACTGCCCTTGCGGACGACGGAGAACGCGGGTGCCGGCGACCCGCCGTCGCCGCCGCCCGCCGCCCGGGCCTGCGTCCCGACGGCCGTCAGGGCGACGGCTCCTGTGATGCCGGAGAGGAACGTTCGACGCTTGAGGTGGGACATGGCGCCTCCTGGTGGGTGCGGGGCCTCGGATGTCACGGATGTGCGGGTGCAGGCACGGAGGAGCGTCGGCCGGCGCGGATCCCGCGGCGTCTCGTCGTTATTTATTCCGGTGGCGGATCATATTGAGGGTCGGGGGCGCCCGCAAGGGGTCTGCCCGGCCGACTCGCCTCCGCCCCTGCAACTGCTGGTGCTTCGGGGTGGCGGTGGCGCCCCGAGTGGACGGGAGAGCGATCGCCCCGGTCCGGGAGATGTCGAGAAAGCGCAGATCAGAGCACTGGGAGGCCCGGGTGCGGCAGCGGATTATTTCTTCCGGGAATTGTTCGAATAGCGGACCAGGGCGCATGATATTCCGGTGACTGCTACTCCTGCCCGCCGCAACCGGTCGGCCCACGATGATCTCGTTCTCGCAGAGCTCCGCCGCGCGGGAGCGCTCAGCCGCGCGGAACTCGGCCGGCGTACCGGCCTGCCCAAGACCACGCTGTTCAGCATCGTCGCCGGGCTGCTCGAGAACGGCGTCCTCGTCGAACAGGGCGCCGACGACACCGCGGGGCGCGGCCGCGGCCGGCCGGCGACGCGCGTGGTGCTCAATCCCTCCGCGGGCCTGTACGCGGGGTTCGACATCGGCCGCAGCCGGATGCGCCTGGTCATCGTCAACACCTCGCACGAGGTCGTCGCCAGCGGCATGATCGACCTGCCCTCCGCGGTGCGCGCCGACGTCGTGGCCCCCGCGGCCGCGGACCTGCTGCGCCGGGCGGCCGGCGAGGCGGCGGTCGACCCGTCGACGCTCACCGCGATCGGCGCGGGCGTGTTCGGGATCGTCGGTGTCGAGTGGAAGTCCAAGGAGATCGAGGCGCTGCGGACCCGCATCTGCGAGGAGTTCGGCGTGCCGGTGGTGCTCGGCAACAACTCCCGCGCCGAAGCCCTGGCCGAGGCCACGTGGGGTGCGGGAAGTTCGGTGCAGGACCTCGTCTACGTGCGCTGGTCCACGGGGATCGGCGGGGGACTGGTCGTCGGCGGGCGGGCCGTCACGGGCGCCCACGGGTCAGCCGGCGAGATCGGCCACGTCAGTGTCGATCCGAACGGCAAGCCGTGTCACTGCGGTGGCCGGGGGTGCCTCGAAGGCGTCGCGGGCGGTGGGGCGTTGCTGGAGCAGTGCGCCCGGCAGGGGCTGGATCTCGCCGACCTCGACGCCCTGGTCGCCGCCGTGCGCAACCTCTCCCCGACGGCGACCCGGGTGGTCGCGGCCGCGGCCGAGCGCCTGGGCCGGGTGCTCGCCGGAACGGCGGCGCAACTGGACCCCTCCCGGATCGTCGTGGGCGGGGAACTGGCGCAGCTGGGCTCGCTGGTCCTGGATCCGATCCAGCAGGTCATCGGCCGGCTGGCCCTGCCGCGTGCCGCGGGACGGGTGGACGTCGTGCAGGCGGCGCTCGGCGTCAACGCGGCGGCGCTCGGAGCGGTGACGCTGCTGCTCCAGGAGGAGCCGCAGGGCGCGTGAGGGGAAGGGCCGGGGATTGCGGCCCGCCGACCCCTTGTGGACCAGACCACTCCTCAATATGATCCGATCTGGGAAAAAGACCGCCGGGCTCTGTCCGCCGTCCCCACCGCGGCCCGGCGCCGGCTCGCCGTCTCCCCTGCTCTCCCTCCCAGAGACCGATCGGAAGGTCCGTCCGACTGTGTCACCGCGCAACATCCTCTTCCTGATGACCGACCAGCACCGGGTCGACACCCTGGGCTGCTACGGCAACACCGTCACCGACACCCCCGCCCTCGACGAACTGGCGGCCGAGGGCACCCGGTTCGACAGCTTCTACACCCCGACCGCCATCTGCACCCCGGCCCGCGCCTCGCTGTTCACCGGGCAGCACCCCTTCCGCCACGGGCTGCTGGTGAACCCCGAGCGCAACGGCGGCGGCCGCGACGAGGTCGAGGACGGCTCGCCCGTGCTCTCCCGGCCGCTGCTCGACGCCGGCTACAACCTGGGCCACGTCGGGAAGTGGCACATCGGCCGCGAGCGCGGACCGGAGTACTACGCCATGGACGGCGAGCACCTCCCCGGCGCGCTCAACCCCGTGCACCACCCCTCGTACGAGGCCTGGCTGGACTCCCGGGGATACCCCCGATTCGCGGTCAAGGACGCGGTGTTCGGCACCGCGACGAACGGCACCGGCCGCGGCCACCTGATCGCCGGCCGCCTCCAGCAGCCGCCGGAGGCCACCATCGAGGCCTACCTCACCGACAGGACCCTCGAACTGCTCGACCGCTACGCCGACGCATGGCACGCCGACGGCAAGCCGTTCATGCTGTCCTGCCACTGGTTCGGTCCCCACCTGCCCTACCTGATCCCCGACGAGTACTACGACATGTACGACCCGGCGTCGGTGCCGTTGCCGGCCTCCATGGCCGAGACGTTCGCCGGCAAGCCCGACGTGCAGCGCCGCTACTCCGCGTACTGGTCCGCGGACGACTTCGACGCCGACGCCTGGCGCAAGCTGATCGCCGTCTACTGGGGGTACGTGACCTTCATCGACCGGCAGGTCGGCCGCCTCCTGGAGGCCCTGCGGGCCCGCGGCCTGTGGGACGACACCGCGGTCGTCTTCACCGCGGACCACGGGGAGTTCACCGGCGCCCACCGGCTCAACGACAAGGGGCCGGCGATGTACGAGGACATCTACCGCATTCCCGGGATCGTGCGCGTCCCCGGCTGCCCGCCGCAGGTCCGCGACGACTTCGCCACGCTGATCGACCTCCACCCCACGCTGCTGGAACTGGCCGGCCTGCCCGTGCGGGAACCCTGCGACGGGACGAGCCTGGTGCCGGTGCTGGCCGGCGAGGCGGCCGACGGCACCCGGGAGCAGGTGGTCACCGAGTTCCACGGCCACCACTTCCCCTACTCGCAGCGGATGATCCGCGACCGCCGGCACAAGCTGGTGTACAACCCGGAGAGCGTCAACGAGCTCTACGACCTCGAAACGGACCCGCACGAACTGCACAACGTCCACGAGGCACCCGCGTACGCCGGTGCCAGGCGGGAGCTGACGTCGCGTCTCTACCGCGAACTCCTGCGGCGCGGCGACCCCGCCTACACGTGGATGAGCTACATGTCCGACATCGACGGGGGCCGCGCGCCCGACGTCGACGGCGTGGCGGATGATGTGGCATGAGGCGGCAGGCCGTCTCCGCCGCGCCCGCCCGGGGGCCGGGCCAGGTGAAGGAAGACCCCGAGAGGGCGCGGAAGGCGCCCGGTTCCGCCTCGCGGGAGGACGCCGAAGGCAGCGCGGCACGCCGCGCGGCCCGGACACAGCGCCTCCGGAACGCCCTGCTCTCGCTGTGCTCCGCGGCCCTCGGGCTGGTGGTGTGGATCGTGCTCGCCCACAGCGGCATCCAGGGATTCCCCGGTCCGGCGTCGGTGCTGAGCCGCGGCTGGCAACTGCTCCGGGACGGCGTCCTCCTCGACGACCTCGGCGCCAGCCTGCGGCGCGTCCTCACCGGTTACGTCATCGGCACCGCCCTCGCGGTCCCCGTCGGATTCGCCATGGGCTGGTACCCCGTGGTCCGCCGGCTGATCGAGCCGTGGCTGCAGTTCTTCCGCATGGTCCCGCCCCTCGCGGTCATCCCGCTGGCCATCGTGCTCATGGGCATCGGCGAGACGCCGAAGATCTTCGTGATCTTCCTGGCCGCCTTCCTGTCCTGCGTGGTGTCCACCTTCCAGGGCGTGGTGTCGGTGGACCCCACCCTGGTGAGCGCCGCCCGGGTGCTCGGCGCCGGGGACGCCCGGGTGTTCCTCGGCGTGGTGGTGCCCGCCTCCAGCCCCTTCATCCTGGTCGGCATGCGGATCGGCCTGGGCGCCGCCTGGGCGACCGTCGTCGCCGCCGAACTGATCGCGGCCCAGAGCGGGCTCGGCTTCCGGATGCAGCAGGCCCAGCTGTACTACGACCTGCCCACGATGTTCGTCCAGCTGATCGCCATCGGCACCGTCGGCCTGGCCATGGACCGGCTGCTCCTGCTCGCCGAACACCGGCTGACCGGGTGGCAGGAAAGGAGGTAGGGCCATGCCCTCCATCGAGTTCAACGAGGTCCGCCGCGACTTCGGTTCCAGGGCCGGAGGCTTCCTGGCCCTCGACGGCGTGAGCCTCACCATCGAGGACGGCGAGTTCGTCACGGTCGTCGGCCCCTCCGGCTGCGGCAAGAGCACCCTGCTCAACGTCGCCGCCGGCCTGCTCGACGCCACCGCCGGGTCGGTCACGGTCGACGGCGAGGAGGTGCGCGGCCCCAGCCCGGAGCGGGGCGTCATCTTCCAGCAGTACGCGCTGTTCCCGTGGATGACCGTCAGCCAGAACGTCGAGTTCGGCCTGAAGGTCGCCGGTGTGGGCCGGGCCGAACGCCGGGCCGCGGCCCGGCGCGTGATCGACATGGTCGGCCTGGCGGACTTCGCCGACGCGCTGCCCAAAACGCTGTCCGGCGGCATGAAGCAGCGCTGCGCCATCGCGCGGGCGTACGCGGTGGACCCCAAGGTCCTGCTCATGGACGAGCCCTTCGGCGCCCTCGACGCCCTCACCCGGGTCCGCATGCAGGACGCGCTGCTGGAGACCTGGAGCCGGGACCGCCGCACGGTCATGTTCATCACCCACGACGTCGACGAGGCGGTCTACCTCGCCAGCCGGGTCGTCGTCATGGCCGCCCGCCCCGGGCGCATCCACCGGATCGTCCCCGTCGACCTGCCCTACCCCCGCACCGAGGAGATGCGGCTGTCCGCCGAGTTCGCCGACCTGCGAAGGCAGGTCTGGAACGCCGTCTACCACCAGCCGAGCACGCTCGAAGGAAACAGCTCATGAAGCGCAGAACCACCGCCCTGTGGGCCGCCGCCACCGTCCTCCTCGTCACCGCCGCCACCGGCTGCGGCTCCTCGTCCTCCGGCTCCGGCAGCGGGACCACCTCGGTCACCTTCGGCTACATAGCGGACTACAGCGGTTCGGCCGCCCTGGCCGTCGCCGCGGAGCAGCACCTGTGGGAGAAGGCAGGACTGGACCCCAAGCTCCGGGTCTTCACCAACGGCCCGCTCCAGGTGCAGGCGCTCGGCGCCGGCGACCTCGACTTCGGGTACCTGGGCCCCGGCGCCCTCTGGCTCCCCGCCTCCGGGAAGGCCAAGATCATCGCCGTCAACATGCTCGGCCAGGCCGACCGCGTCATCGCCCGCCCCGGTACGGGGATCACCAGCCCCGCGGACCTGAAGGGCAAGAAGGTCGCCGTGGCCGAGGGCACCTCCGGTGACATGATCCTCGACCTGACGCTGAAGCGGGCCGGCCTCAAGCCGTCCGACATCACCCGGGTCGTCATGGACCCGAGCACCATCGTCACGGCCGTCTCCTCCGGCCACGTGGACGCCGCGGCCATCTGGTACCCGCTGATCGACATCATCAAGAAGCGGGTGCCCGACCTCGTCGAGGTCAGCCGCACCGAGGACTTCTACCCCAAGCTCACCTTCCCCAACGTCTTCGTGACCCGGCCCGAACTCCCCGGCAAGAAGCCGGAACTGGTCCGCAAGGTCACCTCCGTGCTGCGGCAGGCGGACGACTGGATCGTCGCCCACCCCCAGGAGTCGGAGAAGGTCACCGCCGGCTTCCTCAAGGTGCCGGCTGAGCAGCTCGCGGGATCCACCAAGTACGTGAAGCTCCTGTCCTCCAAGCAGTTGACGGATCTCGGCACCAACGGCACCGTCGACGGCTGGTTCAACGGCCTGGCCGACACCTTCACGAGCATGGGCAAGCTCAAGTCGCCCGCCGACGCGAAGGACTACTACCTGGGCGACCTCTACAAGGCCGCCGGCACCCCGCAGTAGCGGACTCCGCCTCGGCCCCCGTCCCGTCCCGTTCTCGTCCCCGCTCCCGTTCCCGCCCACGCCGCCGCTCGCGGCGAAGAGAGGATCCTTCCGCATGCCCGACGCCATCCCCTCGGGAGAGCCCCCGCCCTCGCGTGGCGGCGGCGCATGCTGCGGACCGTCCCGCGAGCCGGCCGCGGCGGAGGCCACCCCGATCCGCGCGGCCGCGCCCGTGCCCGCGGTGGACGGCGCCCCGGCTCCCGCCCCCCGGCAGAGGGGGCGGGACGCCCTGGACGGCATGGTCGCCATCCCGGGCGGCACCTTCTGGATGGGCGGGGACGACGCCGACGCCGTCCCGGGCGACGGCGAGG
>WRCZ01000268.1 GCA_009783685.1 Actinomycetes bacterium | reverse complement strand
GTAGATCGGCGCGGTGCAGCCCTCGACGTAGTGGACGTAGGCGTCCTCGTCGACGATGATCAGCGTCCGCTCGAACTGGCCCATGTTCTCGGTGTTGATCCGGAAGTAGGCCTGCAGCGGGATCTCCACGTGCACGCCCTTCGGCACGTAGATGAAGGAGCCGCCGGACCACACGGCCGTGTTCAGCGAGGCGAACTTGTTGTCGCCGGCCGGGATGACGGTGCCGAAGTACTCCTGGAACAGCTCCGGGTGCTGCTTGAGCGCGGTGTCGGTGTCCAGGAAGATGACGCCCTGCTCCTCCAGGTCCTCGCGGATCTGGTGGTAGACGACCTCGGACTCGTACTGCGCGGCGACGCCGGCGACCAGGCGCTGCTTCTCCGCCTCGGGGATGCCGAGCTTGTCGTAGGTGTTCTTGATGTCCTCGGGCAGGTCCTCCCAGGACTCCGCCTGCTTCTCGGTGGACCGCACGAAGTACTTGATGTTGTCGAAGTCGATGCCCGTGAGGTCGGAGCCCCAGGTCGGCATCGGCTTCTTGTCGAACAGCCGCAGGCCCTTGAGCCGCAGCTTCAGCATCCAGTCCGGTTCCGACTTCTTCGCGGAGATGTCGCGGACGACGTCCTCGGAGAGGCCGCGCTGGGCGGCGGCGCCGGCGATGTCGGAGTCGGCCCAGCCGTACTCGTAGTTGCCGATACCTTCGAGCTCCGGGTGAGTGGTCTCCGTGGGAGCAGTCATGCGGGGTTCCTCCCGGACGTGCTGGCAGTTGCGGATGGTGCGTGGTCGGTTGCGCCGGATGCGGGGGCGGCCGGTCGCGGCGGCGCGGCCTGGCCGGTTCTCGGGCCGGTCTCGGGGATGAACGTGGTGCACACCCCGTCGCCGTGGGCGATGGTGGCCAGCCGCTGGACGTGCGTCCCGAGCAGTCGGGAGAAGACCTCGGCCTCCGCCTCGCACAGCTGCGGGAACTGCTCGGCCGTGTGCGCCACCGGGCAGTGGTGCTGGCAGAGCTGCTCCCCGGCCGGGCCGGGCGTACTCGCGCTGCGCGCGGTAGCAGCGTACCCGTCCGCGGACAGGGCGCGGGCCAGGGCCTTGGCCCGGTCCTCCGGGGCGGCGGCGTCCACGATCGCGCGGTACCGCTCGGCCTGGGCGGCGACCCGGGCGCGGGCGAACGCGGTGACCGCGGCCTGCCCGTCCTCCCCGTCGCCGGCCGACTGCGCTATCCAGCGCAGGGCGTCGGCGGCGAGCTGGTCGTAGGCCTGGTCGAAGGAGTCCCGGCCGCAGTCGGTGAGCGCGAAGACCTTGGCCGGGCGGCCGCGGCCGCGGTGGCCGTAGACGCGCTGCTCGCGCGGCTCCACGACATTCTCGGCGACGAGGGCGTCCAGGTGACGGCGTACCGCCGCCTGGGTGAGCCCGAGGCGCTCGGCGAGGTCGGCGGCCGTGGAGGGCCCGTGGTCCAGGATGGACCGGGCGACCCGGTTGCGGGTGCGCCGCTCCCCGGTCGTCTGCTCCTCCGCCGCCCCCTGAGCGGCACCACCGACGTTTTTCACAAGGCCATTGTTGCGTAATTCGCCGGAGACGGGCAAGCGACTCCGCTCGCGGACACGGTGTGCTGCATCACTTAGGGTCACCTAATTCCGCCCTGCCGCCCTCCGCGGTCCACGCGCTCCCTAGACTCGTGCGCATGCGAAACGAGCCCGCGGTCCAGGTGGCCGGACTGGTCAAGCGGTACGGCACCAGGACCGCGGTCGACGGCCTCGACCTGACGGTGCCCGCGGGCTCGGTGACCGCCGTCCTCGGCCCGAACGGCGCCGGCAAGACCACCACCGTCGAGGTGTGCGAGGGCTACCGCCGGCCGGACGGCGGCACCGCCCGGGTGCTGGGCCTCGACCCGGTCACCCAGGGCGCCGAGCTGCGGCCCAGGATCGGCGTGATGCTGCAGTCGGGCGGCGTGTACCCCGGGGCGCACGCCGCCGAGATGCTCCGGCACACCGCCACCCTGTACGCCGACCCGGTGGACCCGGCGCTGCTGATGGAGCGGCTCGGCCTGGAGACGTGCGGCCGCACCCCGTACCGGCGGCTGTCCGGCGGGCAGCAGCAGCGGCTCGCGCTGGCCATGGCGGTCGTCGGCCGCCCCGAGCTGGTCTTCCTCGACGAGCCCACCGCCGGGCTGGACCCGCAGGCCCGGCACGCGACCTGGGACCTGGTGCGCGAGCTGCGCGCCGACGGCGTCACCGTCGTGCTGACCACGCACTTCATGGACGAGGCGGAGCAGCTCGCGGACCACGTGGTGATCATCGACGGCGGCCGGGCGATAGCCGACGGCACGCCCGAGGAGCTGTGCCGCGGCGGCGCGGAGAACACGCTGCGCTTCTCCGGCCGGCCGGGCCTGGACGTGGCGTCCCTGCTCAACGCGCTGCCCGCGGACGCGATGGCCGCCGAGCTGACCCCGGGCAGCTACCGCGTCGAGGGCAAGATCGACCCGCAGCTGCTGGCCACCGTCACCTCCTGGTGCGCCCAGCACGGCGTCATGCCGGATCACCTCGCGGTGGAGCGCCGCACCCTGGAGGACGTCTTCCTCGAAATGACCGGCAAGGAGCTGCGGGCATGAGCACTGCGACCACGGACACCGCGCACGCCCGGGGCGCCTTCAGCCCCCGGCCGGGCTCCGCGCCGCTGCCCCGGATGATCCGGGCGCAGGCGCTGCTGGAGACCCGGATGCTGCTGCGCAACGGCGAGCAGCTGCTGCTCACCGTGGTGATCCCGGCGCTGCTGCTGGTGCTGTTCAGCGCGGTCGACATCGTGGACACCGGCAAGGGCAGGGCGGTGGACT
Organism: Actinomycetes bacterium; assembly: GCA_009783685.1. Taxonomy (GTDB): domain Bacteria; phylum Actinomycetota; class Actinomycetes; order Streptomycetales; family Streptomycetaceae; genus Actinacidiphila. The sequence goes on along the minus strand of WRCZ01000268.1, from coordinate 5,505 downwards.
TCCTCACCCCCGGCATCCTGGCGCTCGCGGTGCTGTCCACCGCGTTCACCGGGCAGGCCATCGCCACCGGCTTCGAGCGCCGCTACGGGGTGCTCAAGCGGCTCGGCGCCTCCCCGCTGCCGCGCTGGGCGCTGATGACCGCCAAGACCTGCTCGGTGCTGGTCACCGAGGTGCTCCAGGTGGTGCTGCTCACCGTCATCGCGCTGGCCCTGGGCTGGTCGCCGCACGGCAACCCGCTGGCCGTCGTGCTGCTGCTCCTGCTGGGCACGGCCGCGTTCTCCGGCCTCGGGCTGCTGATGGCCGGCACCCTCAAGGCCGAGGCGACGCTGGCCGCGGCCAACCTGGTGTTCCTGCTGCTGCTCGTCGGCGGCGGGGTGATCGTGCCGATGGACAAGTTCTCCGGCGGGGTGCGGGCGGCGCTGGAACTGCTGCCGATCTCCGCGCTGTCCGGCGGGCTGCGCGACGTGCTCCAGCACGGCGCCGGGATGCCGTGGGGCGACCTGGGCATCCTCGCGGTGTGGGCGGTCGTCGGCCTGGCCGCGGCCGGCCGCTTCTTCCGCTGGGAGTGACGGCCGCTTCTTCCGCCCGGAGCGAGAGCGGGCGCCGTATGACGGTGCGCCAGAAGGGCGGCGGGCCGACCTCGGCGGCCGGACGGTCCTCGTAGGCACCGGCTGCGGCCGCCGGGCTGCTCCTGCTCACCGCGCTGTCCCTCACCCGCCGGCCGATGTCCGCCCGTACCGCCCGTACCGGCACCCTCGACCGCGAGGCGGTCGCCCCGGCCCGAGCCGATGCCCGGCCCGGACCTCGTCCCGGCGGACGGGCCGGTGCGGCGCAGGTCGCCTCGACGATCCCGGCCGAGCGGACCGCCGGCCTCCGCGCCACCATGGCGTCCCCGGCGTCTCCCGCCGGCTGGAGGTCTTCGGCGTCCCCTCCTGGGAGGAGCACCTGCGCGAGCACGGGACCCGGCTCACCGCCCACGACGCCCAACTCATCGACCGTGCCCGCGACCTGTCCGCAGGCGTCCCCACCGTCCGCCACCTCGTCGCGCCCGGCCGGCCGCGAGCCGGACCCCTCGTGAACGCGTGCACAAGGGGGGCGCCTACCATGTGTCCGTGCCGAAGCTGCCCGAAATCGCGCGAAACCCGCTCGCCTTCATCGCCGCCAGGTGGACGCCGAACCCCGTGACGGTGCGCCGCGCGGCGTTCGCCGCCCTGGTGATGTCGGTGCTCATCGTGGTCACCGGCGGCGCGGTCCGGCTGACCGCCTCCGGGCTCGGCTGCCCGACCTGGCCCACGTGCAGCGGCGACAGCCTGCTGGGCACCCGCGAGATGGGCATCCACCACGCCATCGAGATCAGCAACCGCATGCTGACGTACGTGCTGTGCGCCGCGGTCGGCTGGGCGATCATCGCGATCCGCGCCATGGAGCCGCGCCGCACCGGCCTGTACCGGCTGGCCTGGGCGCAGTTCTGGGTGGTGGTCGGCAACGCGGTGTGGGGCGGCCTGACCGTGCTCACCAAGCTCAACCCGTACGTGGTCTCGCTGCACTTCCTGCTCTCCGCGGCGCTCATCACCGTGGCCGTGCTGACCTGGCAGCGGGTGCCGGAGGGCGACGCCGCGCCGCGGCCGCTGGTCGGCAAGGCGGTACGGCAGCTCGGGCAGGTGCTGGCCGGCGCGACCACCGTGCTGATCGTGGTCGGCACGCTCGTCACCGGCGCGGGCCCGCACCCCGGCGACTCCAGCGCCGCGCACAAGGTGCAGCGGATCGACGTGGACTGGAAGACGATCGCCCAACTGCACGCCGACTTCGCGTGGGTGGTGGTCGGGCTCTCCGTCGCCCTGTGGTTCGTGCTGCGGGCGGTCGACGCGCCGCCCGGGCCGCAGCGCCGGTCCACCGAGCTGTTCCTGGTCCTCATGGGCCAGGGCGTCATCGGCTACGTCCAGTACTTCACCCACCTGCCGGCCGCGCTGGTCGACCTGCACATGTTCGGCGCCTGCCTGGTGTGGATCGCGACCCTGCGGGTGCTGCTGTCGTTCCGCGAGCGGCCGTTCAGCGAGCCCGGCGAGACGCCCGAGGAGGCGTCCGGCGCCCGGTCAGCGGAGGGTGTCGGCGTACGGCAGGCGCGGGTGCGGGACACGGCCGGCAGCGGTGACCGGCAGCCGGTAGACGCGGCGCGCGTTCCCCTCGCCGACCAGGGCGGCGACCCGCTCTCCGTCCGCGGCTGACCACTCCCCCGCCGCGACCCGCTGGTCCACCAGACGGGCCAGGCCGATCCGGAACGCCCGGCTGCCCGTGACGTACAGCTCCGGCAGCCCGGCCGCGCCGCTGGCGTAGAGCACCTTGCCGAACGGGCTGCGGGCCAGCACGGTCGCCGGGTCGCCGCCCAGCGCCACGTAGACGTGCGGCAGTGCCGCGGCCAGCTCCCCGGCGTCCGCCTCGTGCCGGGCGGCGGGCAGCAGGACGACGTCGGTGCCCAGGCCGGCCGTCGCGTGCAGGAAGTCGGCGGCGGCCCGCGGCCCGGGGCCGGCCGGGCCGTAGCGCAGCGCGAGCGGCAGCCCGGTGGCCACCGCGTGCCACACCAGGTGCCTCCGCAGCACCCCGTCGGTGAGCCGCCCGCCGACCGCACGGTCCGCGAGCCAGCGGCCGGCCGCGCAGCGCACCGCGTAGGCGCCCGGCGGCCGCGGCCCGCCGCCGCTGCCGGACGCACCGGCGCCTCCCCCGTGCCGCTGCGGTCCGTCCCCGTCGCGGGAATCCGGGTCCGTCCCGTCGCCGTCGTCCCACGGCCGGGCGTGGCGCCCGCGGACGGCGGCGCCGCTGCCGGGCTCCGGCCAGGGCGCGCCGATCGACGGCGGGCCGTTCCTCGCGTGGCGGCCGGCGGGCTCCACGCCGGGCCCGGTGCCGTAGGAGAAGCCGGCCGCGTCCATCGCCGCGGCGTGCACGGCCTCGGCGAGGTTGGCCAGGAAGCCGTCCACGGTGCCCGAGGTGTCGGCGACCTGCTGGGCGAGCGGTTCCAGGCGCACGATCTCGTGCGCGGCGGCGCCGCCCGCCGCGCCCAGGTCCTTGGGCGGGGTGAGGTCGCCGGGCTCGCCGGTGTCGACCAGGTACGCGGTGACGCCCGTGCCGCGCAGCAGCCGCCGGGCGGTCTCGTACGCGCCGAGTTCGCGGCGGCGGGCCAGGTAGCGGGCCGGCGTGCAGTGCGGCTCCAGGCCCAGCAGGGGTGGGCACCAGCGGCGCACCGCGAACCCGGTGGGGCTGTCGAACAAGGTGGTGTGCGGGGCGGCGGTGCCCGGCAGCCGGGCCTCGAACGAGCCGAGGCCCAGTTCCTGCTGGAGCACCCCGTGGCACTGCGCGTCCACGAGGTGTCCCTGCGCCCCGTCCATCGGCTCCCCTACTCCTGCGTCGACCTGCGTCACGACCCTGCCAAGGTCATAACGGCGCAGGGTGCCGTCAGGTGTTGGCGGGACCGCCGATCTGCAGCCCGGCCATCCGGGTCCACTCGTAGGGGCCGGTGCGCAGGCGGCCGGCGAACTCGCCCTCGAAGTCCTCGTGGACGGTCACGCCCGCCCGGGCGACGGCGGCGTCCGCGATCGCCGGGGTCGGCGCGACGAGGTCGCCCCACTCGCCGTTGGCGCCCACCAGGACGATGCGGGAGCCGCGGGCGCCGATGTACTCCACGACGGCCTCGGCGGAGCCGCCGTGCGTCTCGGCGAACGCCGTGATCTGGCGGGCCAGCCGGGCCGCGCGGCGCTCGGCTCGCGCCTCGTCGCGCTTCTGCTGCGCTGTGCTCTCGGTCATGCCCACCATGCTACCCATCGGTAACTCACGCTGGCGACCCGCTCCCGGTCGGGATCGCCGCCGGGAAGCCGGCGAACGGCCCGGCGCGCGCGTCGTCGTAGTCCGCGACCTGGACGGTCACCGTCAGCCGCACCGGCGACGCGCCTGCCGGGCCGGTCACGGTCAACGGCACCTCGTAGGAGCCGGCGGCGGTGCCGGGCGCGGCGCTCACCGACAGCCGGGCGGTGCCCGACCCGGTCGCCGGGTCCAACGCGAGGGTGCCGTCCGCGGGTGTCACGGTGATGCCCGCCGGCGGGGTGGCACTGACCGGCAGCGCGTTCTCGTGCCCGGCCAGCCGCTGCGCGTGCACGACGACGTCGGCCGGCGCCCCGCCTGCCGCCACGACCGGCTGGTTCGGGGTGGCCGTCGCCAGGAAGTCGTGCTCGCCGGTGCGGTACGAGGGCGACGCGGCGCTCGGGGACGCGGCCCACTTCGTGTCCGGGGTGGCGGACAGGGTGAAGTCCAGGCGCCCGCCGTGCGCGACCACCGACGGCGGCAGGTAGGTGCGCTCCCAGTTCCGCCCGTCCAGGGTGAGCTGGTGGACGTAGGGGGTGCCGTCCGAGGCCCCGGGGGCCCGGATGTCCAGGTCGCCGGTGCCGGGCAGGTCGATCACCACCCGCTCGAACAGCGGGCTGTGCAGGGCGAGGTCGGCGGTCCCGGGCGTCGCCGGGTACATGCCGAGCGCGGCCCAGACGTACCAGGACGACTGCGCTCCCAGGTCGTCGTTGCCGGGCTCGCCGTCGGGCGTCGGGCTGAACAGGCTGGTGGCGATGTCGCGGACCGTCTTCTGCGTCTTCCACGGCTGGCCGACCTGGTTGTAGACCCACGGCGCCCCGAAGTCGATCTCGTTCCCGGCCCACATGGAGGGGGCGTTGGGGCCCGCGTTGAGCTGGGTGAAGAACGTGTCGAGGCGGTCGGCGGCAGCGGCGGTCCCGCCCATCGAGGCGATCAGTCCCGCCATGTCCTGCGGGACCAGCCAGTTGTACTGGGCGGCGTTGCCCTCGTCGTAACCGTCCTGCCCGAACGTCCCCGCGGCCGGCGGCTGGTAGCCCGCCTTGTCGGGGAACCGGCCGTCCTCGCCGCGCGGTTCGAGGTAGCCGGTGGCCGGGTCGAGGATGTTCTGCCAGTTCTGGGCGCGCTGGGCGAAGGTGCGGGCCACGTCGTCCTGCCCGGCAGCGGCGGCGAGGCGGGAGATCGCGAAGTCGTCGATGGCCCACTCCAGCGTCTCCGAGGCGCCGACGTGGCCGTGGTCGCCCCTGGCCGCGTCGCTCTCCGGCATGTAGCCGTGCTCGACGTACTCCCCGATGCCGGGCCGCTCGTGGTAGGCGTGCGGGTCCGGGTCGACCGTGGTGGCCCCCTTGACCAGGTACGTCAGCGCCGTCTTCAGGTCGAAGTCGCGGGCCCCGTACGCGTAGAGGGAGGCGATGAGCGGCACGGAGTTGTCGCCGGACATCTGCCCGGTGGCGGAGTTGGCGAGCGGCCAGCGCGGCCACCAGCCGCTCTGCTGCGCGTCGTTGACCAGGGACTGGGCCATGTCGCCGGCCTGTTTAGGGAACAGCATCGCCTGGAGCGGCGCGAGCGAGCGGTAGGTGTCCCAGTCCGAGAAGTTGGTGTACTGCGCGTGCCCGGAGGGAAGGGTGCGGATTTTTCCGTCGAAGCCGATGTAGCGGC
>WRCZ01000267.1 GCA_009783685.1 Actinomycetes bacterium | reverse complement strand
TGGGGCAGCACAACGCGGCGATCATGACGACCGTGCTGGCCCTGCTGGGCACCAAGTACGTCGGCGACGCGATCAGCGGGCTGTCATGACGGGCGGCCGCGCGAGGAGGGCGCCGGCCCGAAGCGGCGGGGGTGGGCGCTGATGGCCCAGGACGAGGAGCAGGATGCGGGCCCGGACGGTGAGGACGGCGGCTCCCGCTCCGGCCCCTGGTGGAAGCGCGGCGAGGAACCCGACTACCGGGCCACCATGGCCAACGAACGCACCCTGCTCGCCTGGTCCCGCACCGCACTGGCCTTCCTGGCGGCCGCGTTCGCGGTCGTCAAGCTCGCCGATGTCACCCCGCGCGGCCTGCGGCTGGCCCTCGCCGGCTACCTCGTCGGGCTGGCGGGTGTCGTCACCGTGGCCGGCTACGTCCAATGGCGCGCACGCCAGACGCGGATGCGTGAAGGCCGCCCGCTGGGCCGCGTCGCAGGGCCCGCCGTCCTCATGACGGCCCTGCTCGTGCTCGCCGGTTTCGTCGTCGCCGTCATCGTCACCGCGTCATGAGCGCCGCGGTCCGGCTGCGGTCGCTGCTCGGTCTGAGCGGCGGGAGCGTCCGCGGCGACGCGCTGGGCGCGGCGACCGCATGGGCGCTGATCGTGCCCGAGTGCGTGGCGTACGCGCAGATCGCCGGCGTGCCGCCGCAGAACGCCTTCTTCGCCGCCCCGGTCGCCCTGGTCGCGTACGTCCTGGTGGGCCGCTCCCGGTTCCTGATCATCGGCGCCACCTCGGCGGCGGCGGTGCTGTCCGGCGCGACCGTCGCCGACATCAGCACGGATCCGAAGCAGGCGGTGGGGCTGTCCGCGGCGCTCGCCGTGATCGCCGGGGGCGTGCTGCTGGCGGCCGGGCTGGCACGGCTGGGGTTCGTGACGAACTTCCTGGCGGAACCGGCGCTCAACGGGTTCCTGTTCGGCATGGCGCTGACGATCGTCGTGCGGCAACTGGCGAAGATCGTCGGGACGTCCAGCGGTGACGGTCAGTTCTTCTCCCGGTTGTGGACGGTGCTGGGGCGTCTCCCCGACTGGTCGCTCGCGTCGCTGGCCGTCGGAGGGACGGCCCTGGTGGCCCTGCTCGCGCTGGAACGCTTCCTGCCGCGGATTCCCGCGTCCCTGGTCGTGCTGGTGGTGGCGCTCGCGGTGTCGGCGGCGGCCGGGCTGCAGGACCACGGCGTGGAGGTGGTGGACACGATCCCGTCGGCAGTGCCGGTCCCCCACCTGCCGGGCATCCCGGCCGCCGACTGGTGGCGCCTGGCCGGCGGTGCGTGCGGTGTCGCCCTGGTGGTGTTCGCCGAGGCGTTCAGCATCGCCTCGCGCTTCGCGCGCGAGCACGGCGACGACGTCGACGCGAACCGCGAGATGGCAGCCGTCGGGACGGCGAACATCTGCGTCGGGTTCTTCCGCGGCTTCACCGTCTCCGGGAGCGCCTCGCGCAGCGCCGCCGCCGTGGCAGCCGGCGCCCGTTCCCGCCTGACGTCGCTGATCGCCGCCGTGCTCATCCTCTTCACCGGGGCGTTCCTCACCCCGCTCTTCACCGACCTGCCCGAACCGGTGCTGGGTGCCATCGTCATCGTCGCCGTCCGCGGTTTCCTGTCCACCGACCAACTGCGCCGCTACGCACGGGCGGACCGGGCCAGCCTGTGGGTGGCGCTCACCGCGCTGTTCGGCGTGCTGCTCTTCGACCTGCTGCCCGGCCTGCTGCTCGCCGTCGCCCTGTCCCTGGTGCTGTTCATCGCCGCGGCAAGCACCACTCATGTCGCGGTCCTGGGCCGGATCCCCGGCAGCGGCCTGTACGGCGAGACCAGCCGGCATCGGGACGCCGCCACCGCGCCCGGCGTCCTCGTCGCCCGTCCCGACGGCGCGCTCTTCTTCGGCAACTGCGATCGCATCCGCAAGGACGTGCTCGCCCTCGCCGCGGCGGCCGAACCCGCGCCGCGCACCGTCATCCTGGAACTGAGCGCCACCTACCACCTCGGCGTGCCCGTCCTCGACGTCCTGGACGAGCTGCGCGACGCGCTCGAGCGCCGCCGGTGCGCGCTGCACCTGGCGGAGCTACGGGCGACCGCCCGCGCCGAGTTCGCCCGCCACCCCCTCAGCGCCCGGCTCGGCCCCACCGCGGTCCACGCCACCGTCGAGGACGCCATGGCCGCGGCTCCCGATCCCCGGCAACGGCAGGAGTGAGTCCCATGCGCGACGCGCCTTCCCGCCGCGACCGGCAGCGCACCTACCGCTCGCCCCGCGCCACCTGGCCCAACCGCGGCCTCGCCGTCGCTCTCATCGCCGCCGCCGTACTCCTGGGCTGGTGGCTGCCCCACATCGAACGCCACCACCCCCTCGGCGGCCTGTCCTATGACTCCTCTGCCGCGGAAGCCACGCTGGGGGCGATCGCGTCGGGCATCATCGCCCTCACCGGCTTCGTCCTGACCGCGGTCACCCTGGTCATCCAGTCCGTCCAGAACGCCTCGCCCCGACTCGCCGGTCTCCTCGGGTTCTTCGAACACGCCCTCGTCCTGTTCGGCGCGCTCACCGGCACCGCCGTCTACGCCCTGGTGGTCCTGGCACAGATCCACCAGGACCACGTGCCGCGGCTGTCCGTCACCCTGGCCATCGCCTTCGTCGTGCTGTCCACCGGCGCGACCCTGCGCACCCTGGCCGGTCTGCGCGAGGTGATCACCGGTGGCGGCCTCGCCCGGGCGGTGGGCCTGCGGCTCCACTCCGTGCTGGACGGCACCTGGGAACCCCCGGCCACCGCAGGGGCAGGGCGCGACGGCCGGGACCCCGCCACGCTCACCGCGCGCCGCAGCGGAGTCGTCCAGGACATCGACGGGACCGCCATCGCCGAGGTCGCCGCCCGCTACGACGTCCACGTCACCTGCCTGACGGCCGTCGGCAGCTTCGTCGAACCCGGCGCGCCCCTCCTGCGCCTCGCCCCGAGGCCGGTCCCCGAGGCCGCCGCGCACCGCATGGCCCGGGCGGTGCGCCTCGGCCCCTCCCGCCACATCGACCACGACCCCGCCTACGGCCTGCGCCTCCTCGTCGACGTCGCGATCCGCGCGCTGTCCCCCGCTGTCAACGACCCCACGACGGCCGTCCAGGCGCTCGACCAGATCGAGGCCGTCCTGCTGCGCCTCGCCGCCCGTCCCCTGGGCACCGCAACGGTCCACGACCGCGAGGGCCATGTCCGCCTCATCGTGCCGCGCCCCGGCTGGGACGCCCTCCTCGACCTCGCCCTGGCCGAGATCCTCCACTACGGCTCGGATTCGCTCCAGGTCCAGCGGCGGCTGCGGGCTCTCCTCGACACCCTCGCCCGGGCGGTGCCGCCCCCGCGGGCCGCCGCTCTCACCGGCTACCGGGCCCTCCTGGACCGCTCGGCACAGGCCCTGGCCGACAGCACCAGGGCCGGGACGGTCAGCGTCCCCGACCGCCAGGGCCTCGGCGGCCCCGCACCGGGCACGGGGCCCGTCCCGTGAACCGGACCCGGCCCTGTACCCGGGCCGGGTCCCCGGAGCGCCGACACTCCGGGGACCCGGCGGTCTCACACGCCGCGCGGGTCGGGCAGCCTCAGCACTTGCCCGCCGGACGGTCGCGCTTGACGAGATCCGTCCAGCCGGTGGTGCCGTCCAGCCACAGGACGCGCGTTCCGGTGTCGGCGGAGGCGTAGACCTGGTCGCCACGGTCGCAGGAGACGCGCTGGACGCCGCTCTTGCCGTCAGCGGATATCTGGTACAGCTTCGGCAGGGTGTCGTTGGCCCAACTGGTGGCCGGCGGAACGGTCATGACGGTGACGGCGTCGTCGGAGGCGGTCAGCGTGTAGCCGTACAGCGCGCTGTCGCCGCTCTCCGGGGCGAGGGTGACATGGTGCGTTCCGTCGAGGTCGGCCCGCTCCACGGAGACCTTGCCGCCGTCGGTCAGGTCCGTGTCGGCCATCCAGTAGACGCTGTCGCCGGTCACCGCGGTCTGGCCGACGGCCTGGGTCGTGTTCTTGTCCACCGGCATCAGGGTGACCTTCCCGGTGTTCAGGTCGGTGGTCTCCACGCCGATCTTGTACCCGTCGCTCTCCGGCCAGAGCTTGGCGTACGCGATGACGCCGGCGTGCACGGACGGCAGTGCGGTGCTCAGCTGGTACTGCCCGCCGTCCACCCAGGTACCGTCGCCGGTCTTGATGTTGCGGTAGCCGACGTGCACGCCGCCGAACGGGTCGCTCTCGGTGAACACCACGTAGTCCCCGTCGACGGCGACCGAGGAGATGCCGGTGATCGAGGAGTACACCGTCTTCTCCGGGCCGCCGGCCAGCGGGCGGACCTTGATCAGGATGGAGCTGGGCGCGAAGTCGGCCCAGGCTACGGTCTTGCCGTCGGTGTCGGCGTAGACGTTGTAGTCGCCGTTGTTGCCGCTGATGAGTGTCCGGCCGCCCTTGCCGCTGGTGTTGCCGGCCCACACCGAGTACGGCTCGCTGCCGTCGTCGTTGCTCAGCGAGACGGCGTACTTGCCACCGCCGGCGCCGACACCGGTGCCCGCGACGTTCACCTTGCTGATCAGGGTGTCGGAGTCGATGCCGAGCGCGGTCTCCCAGCCGGGCACGATGCCGTGCGCGGCGAACGCCCGCTTGACGGCCTGCATCTGGGCCTTGGTGACGCCGAGTTCCTGGGCCGCGGCGATCACCGCGGCGCGGCCCTGCGTGAACCCGTCGAGCGGCGTCATGTAGGCGGTCAGGGCACGGTAGACGATCTGGTCCGCCAGGTCGCCGCCGATGTCCTCGCGCATGTTCCACAAGGCGCCCGAGAAGATGGTGGAGTTCTCGTGCACGCCGCCGTCGTCGCCGCGGAAGGTGACGCCGACGAAGTTCTTGGAGGTGGTCGCGCCGTCGTCGAGGTCGCGCAGCGCGCAGTCGCGCGGGGCGGCGTGGACGCACAGGTCCTCGCCGAGCAGCGAGGCATCGGGGTCGGTCATCGGGATGTGGTTGGCCTCGACGTCGATGGCGTTGCCGAAGTAGTCGGCGAGCGCCTCGTTCATCGCGCCGGACTGGCCGGCGTACACCAGGTTCGCGGTGTGCTCGATGACGCCGTGGGTCATCTCGTGGCCGACCACGTCGGTGTCGGCGGAGAAGGTGCGGTAGTCGCCGCCTCCCTGGCCGTACACCATCTTGCTGCCGTCCCAGAAGGCGTTGTTGTACGGCTGGCCGTGGTTGACAACGCCGACGAGGGAGTAGATGAAGCCGTTCTTGCCGTCCAGGCCGTTCCGGCCGAACTTCGAGTGGTAGTAGTCGTAGACCTGGCCGGCCGCCCAATGGGCGTCCACCGCACCGGAGTCGGTGTAGTCCTCACCGAGGTCGGTGGTGGGCGAGCTGAAGGTCTTGATACCGCTCGGCCAGGAGCCGGAGGCGGTGGCGACCTCCCGCCCGCGGGCGTCGTAGGTGGCGATCATCTCGCCGTTGTACGGGGTGGCGGCGTCCCGCTTGCTGTAGTCGATCATCTGGTAGGCGCCGTCGGAGCCCTGGTACAGGTTGAGTTCGGCGGTCTGGCCGTTGTACCGGACACCGGTGCCCTTGACGACGAGCTGGGTGGCGGCGGGGGCGGCATCCGCCGCGCCGGAGCCGTCCGAGCCGACCGCCGTGCCGCCGGTGGCCGTTCCGGTCGGGGCGAAGGTCTGCAGGCCGCTGTACTGGAGGACCGGATAGCCCGAGTGGGCCTCCACGTAGACCTCCTGGACGACCGGTTCCCCGGTACGGGGGTTGGTGCCCGACACGGTGACGTGGCGGGTCAGCACGCCCTTGCCCTGGGGCAGCACGGTCAGGCCGTCGTCCGTGCCGGCGAGGTGCTGCTGCGCCTGCGCTCCGGTGGGACGGGCGAGGGGGCCCTGGCCCAGCTGCGCCGAGACGGCGCCGACGGCGCGGCTGACGGCCACGCCGGTGGAGACGTCCGGCGTCGTGGTCGGCAGGTCGAGCTGGGTGAAGAAGCTGCCCGAGGTGCCGGTGACCGTCCGCTTGCCGGCCGCGTCCCGCATGCGTACGACGTACTGACCGCCGAGGACCGGCACCCCGCGGTACTTCTGCTGGAGGCGGACCGTCTCGTCCTTGCCCTCGCGCTCGGTGGAGACGGCACTGAGGTCCCGGGTCGGGTTGTCGATGTGGTAGCGGCTCTTCTTGGCCGCGAGGTGGCCGACCGCGGCGTCCGCGGCGCTGCCGGTCGCGGGCACGGTCTCGTCCAGGCCGGTGACCAGCGGCGGGGTGAGCGTGGACGGCGTGGCGGACGCCGACGTGCCGGGCGTGGCCGCCGGCTGCGCCGCGGTGTCGGCGTGGGCGGCGGGCACCGCTGTCACGACCAGGCCCGCGGCGGCGAGCAGCGCCGCCACGCCCTGGCCCACGGCCATGGCGCCCGACCGGTGCTGCCGGCCACCGGGTCTGCGTGCTGCTGCCGCTGTGCGGCGTGCTGGGATCCGCATGGTGTTCCCTTCGAGGCGCGGTACGTGAACGAACGCCGTCATGGAAGTGCCGACGGGGGTTGCCGAACAACGCATCGGGGGTGCGGACTTGTGGCCATGGACACTTGTGTGTCCCGCGGGCACGGACCAAGATCGCAGGCGTGGTGGGGGACGAACTGGCGGTGCAGTGGCAGGCCCTCGGGCTGGGCCAAGAGGAACTCCGCGTCTATGCGGAGCTGTTGGGCGGGAAGGTGCCGGCCTCACGATCAGCGCTGACGCGCGCCGTGGGGCTGCCCGCGGGGCGCGTTGCCGCCGCGCTGGCCTGGCTGGGCGACCACGGCTTCACCGTCCCCGCTCCCACCGGGACAGCCCTGCCGGGGGCCGTCGCGCCTGCCACCGCGCTGCGCAACCTGATCCATCACCACCAGGCCGAACTGCTGCGCCGCACGGCGGCGTTGGAGGAACTGACCGGCTCGGTGGACCAGGCGACCGCGCAGCTTCTGGGCGACGTCCACGACCCCCGGGCATCCGGCATCGAGACGGTCCGGGGCAGGCAGGCCATCGGGCAGCGGGCCGTGGCCCTGCTGGCGTCCGCCCGTTCGGAGGTGGCCCTGCTGGACCGTCCGCCCTACGCGGCCAGCGCACCCGACGGGATGCCCGCGCCGCTCGACGTCGCCGGCCTTGCCCGGCGCGGAGTCCTGGTACGGGTCGTGGTCGACCGCGAGGGACTGCGGTATCCCGGGCGGGCCCGCGGGCTGAACGACCTGTCCGGGGAAGGCGTCCAGATCCGGGTCGGCACCGATCTGCCGACGAAGCTGATCACGGTCGACCGGCGGGTGACCCTGCTGCCACCCACCGAGGCCGCCGATCCGACGGCCTCCGCCCTGGTGGTGAGCGACTCCCTGCTGAACCACACGCTCACCCCGCTGTTCGAGGCCGTCTGGGAGCGTGCCCTGCCGATCGGGGCGGTGACGCAAGGCGGCGAGGTGACCGAGGAGGACCGGGAGCTGCTGACCATGCTCGCGGCCGGCCTGAAGGACGAGGCCATCGCCCGCCGCCTGGGCGTGCATGTGCACACGGTCCGCCGGCGCATCACCCGGCTCATGCGGGTGCTGAACGTGGAGACCCGCTTCCAGGCGGGCGTGCAGGCGACGCTCAGGGGCTGGCTCACCGCCTGACCGTGCCGGTCGGGCGCCACGAGCGCCGGCCGGATGGGGCCGGGCGACCGGGTGGACGCGAGCTCCGGCCGCTGCCTCCTCGGTGAGACGGTCCAGCCGGACCGCCGTTGCCAGGGACCCTCCGCTGATCCGAGGGAGCCACGCCTCGAACCGTGGTCGGCGCCGGGTGCGATCCGCGGTTGTGGAAGGCGATCCGGCCGCCCCCGACTGCCGTAGCAACGTGGCGAGTTCACGTCATGCCGAATGCTCGCCAGGCCGGTTCGTGGCAGCAGGCGCACTGCGTGGCCAAGCATGACCCTTCGTCACATCCGCTGCCGAAGGGAATTCGATGTCCCCCGGATCGCAGACCCGGCCACGCCTCGGAAAACGTCACGTGCTGCTCGCCGCCACCGCGGCGCTCGCCCTGCTGTCCTCGCCGGTCGTGGCCGCGCAGGCGGCGTCGGGCGACGCCCGGCCGGCGGCGGACGCCACCACCCAGCCGCTGGAGACGGCGCCGGCGCCCCGGCACAGCACCGTCACCCTGGTGACCGGCGACGTGGTGGACGCCGACGTCGCCGCGAACGGCCAGGTGCTGTCCGCCGCGTTGCGCTCGCCGGACGGCACCGACCACGCGTCCGCCGTCTGGCGGGACGGCCACCACACCTACGTCTTCCCGGGAGGCGTCGAGACGCTGGTGGACGCCGGGACGGTGGACCCCGAGCTGTTCGACATCGACCAGCTCGTCGCCGACGGCTAC
>WRCZ01000266.1 GCA_009783685.1 Actinomycetes bacterium | reverse complement strand
CAGCTCTCGTTCGCGATCATCACCGCCGCGCTGATCAGCGGCGCGGTCGCGGACCGGGCCCGGTTCGGCGCGTGGGTGGTCTTCGTGCTGGTGTGGACGCCGGTCGTATACGTGCCGGTGGCGCACTGGGTGTTCGGCTCCGGCGGCTGGATCTCCGCGAAGCTGCACGCCCTGGACTTCGCCGGCGGCACCGTCGTCGAGGTCTGCTCGGGCGCCTCCGGCCTGGCGCTGGCACTGGTGCTCGGCCCGCGGCTGGGCTTCCGCAAGGACGCGATGCGGCCGCACAACCTGCCGCTGGTGCTGCTCGGCGCGGGCCTGCTGTGGTTCGGCTGGTTCGGCTTCAACGCCGGTTCCGCGCTGGGCGCGAACGGGCTGGCCGCCGCCGCGTTCCTCAACACCCAGGCCGCGGGGTGCGCGGGCCTGCTGGGCTGGCTGGTGGTGGAGAAGCGCAGGGACGGGCACGCCACCACGCTGGGCGCCGCCTCCGGCTCGGTCGCCGGCCTGGTGGCGATCACCCCGTCGTGCGGCAGCGTCGACCTGCTGGGCGCGGTCGTCGTCGGCCTGACCGCGGGGGTGCTCTGCTCGTACGCGGTGAGCTGGAAGTTCCGCTGGGGCGTGGACGACGCGCTGGACGTGGTCGGCGTGCACCTGATGGGCGGGATCGTCGGCACGCTGCTGATCGGCCTGCTCGCGACGTCCGCGATGACCGGCGGGCGGGAGGGCCTGCTGTACGGCGGCGGGCTGGGTCAACTCGGCCGCCAGGCAGTGGCCGTGGCGGCGGTCGGGGTGTACGCGTTCGCGATGACGTACGCGATCGGCAAGGGCGTCGACCGGCTGATGGGCTTCCGGGCGAGCGAGGACGAGGAGCGGACCGGCCTCGACCTCACCGTGCACGCGGAGACCGCCTACGATCACGGCGTACTCACGCACGGCACGTCGCACGGCCTGCTGCACCCCGCGTCCACGGCCGGCGTGCCCCGCGTCCCGTTCGCCCAGGACAGGAGCCCCCAGGGATGAAGCTGGTCACCGCCGTCATCAAGCCCTACAAGCTGGACGACGTGAAGACGGCGCTGCAGGAGCTGGGCGTGCAGGGCCTGACCGTCACCGAGGCGAGCGGGTACGGCCGGCAGCGCGGGCACACCGAGGTCTACCGCGGCGCGGAGTACCGGGTGGACCTGGTGCCCAAGGCGCGGATCGAGGTGCTGGTCGAGGACGCCGAGGCGGACGCGGTGATCGACGCGGTGGTGGCGGCCGCGAGGACCGGGAAGATCGGCGACGGCAAGGTGTGGGCGGTGCCGGTGGACACCGCCGTCCGCGTGCGGACCGGGGAGCGCGGCCCCGACGCCGTCTGATCCCCCGTGCGGACCGGGGAACGCGGCCCCGACGCCGTCTGATCCCCCGGCGGGCGGCCTCGGGGGCGGGTGGTGACGGTGGCTCAGCCCGCGCTGACGGTGGTGACGACCGTGCCGTCGGGGGCGGCGAGGATGAGCGGGGTCGCCGGACCGCCGAGGTCGCGCACGGCCGCGCGGTCCACGTCGGCCGGGGCCTTCGCGGCGGTGACGACCGCGGCCGCCTCCAGCGAGCGCGCGCCGCTGGCCACGGCCATGGCGACGGCGGTCTGCAGCGCGGTGAGCCGCAGCGACTCCAGGGCCACGGTCCCGGCGACGTAGGTCCGGCCGGTCTCGTCGCGCACGGCGGCACCCTCCGGCACGCCGTTGCGGGCGCGGGCCGACCTGGCCAGCGTGACGAGCTTGCGGTCTTCGGGGTTCTCGTCGCTCATAGGCGCGATCATACGGCCCGGCGCGGGCCCCCCTCCCTCGCCGTCGTCACCGCGTGTGACCGGAGATGCGCGCAGCGCCAACCCCCCCTAGCCTGAGGTGAGCAGTGTCCCGTTTTGAGGTGATGTGTCATGCTGCTGCATATGCCCCTGGTGATCGCGCTCGCCCTGATCACCTTCTTCCTGAGCCGCAAGGGCGCCCTCAAGATCAGCCATGCGCTGGCCTGCGGAGCCTTCGGCTTCTACCTGTCGGACACCAGCCTGTCCGGCTCGATCCACGCGGCGAGCGCCAACCTCCTCGGCATGCTCGGCCAGTTCTCCATCTGAGGTCATGCCTCGGGCCGGTCGAGCACCCGCCGCCAGCTGCCGTCCGGCTGGCGGCGGCAGACCTGCACCCGGCCGCCGGTGCCGTCCTGCGGCCTGGTCGACGTCAGGGCCAGGTCCCCGCTGACGAGCGTGGGCAGCGGCTCCTCGACCGGGAACACCGGCCCGGCGGCCAGCAGTCCGGCGTAGAGCTCGCGCAGCGCGGCGGTGCCCCGCGAGGGCCGGTCGACCGGGTAGGCCACCACCGCGTCCGGCTCGAACAGCTCCAGGATCCCTTCCAGATCACCGGAGTTGACCCGTGCGACGAACAGCCGGGCGATGTCCTCGGGGTGCATGGCCCGTTCGCGGTTCTCGGTCATGGCGACCTCCTCGTGCTGCGTGCTTCCCTGCTTCCGCCTTCCATCGTCGCGCCGCGCCACCCATAAGTCCAAGATCTGGATCTTCTGCGTACTAGCATGATTGCTTATGGAACTGCGCCAGCTGGAATACCTGGTGGCGGTCGCCGACGAGGGCGGCTTCACCCGCGCCGCGACCGCGCTGCACGTCGCCCAGCCGGGCGTCAGCGCGCAGATCAGGCAGCTCGAACGCGATCTGGGGCAGCCGCTGTTCGACCGGTCGGGACGCACCGTGCGGCTCACCGAGGCGGGCGAGGCGGTGCTGCCGTACGCGCGGGCCGCGCTGGAGGCGGTGGCCGGCGCCCGGCTGGCGGTGCAGGAGCTGACCGGGCTGCTGCGCGGGCGGGTGGCGATCGGCACCGTCACCTCGCTCGGCACCGACATGAACCTGCCCGGGCTGCTCGCCGGATTCCACGAGCGGCACCCCGGCGTCGAGATCACGCTCGCCGAGGACACCTCGGACCGGCTGCTGGGGGGCGTCCAGGACGGGCGCTACGACCTGGCGTTCGCCGGGCTCGCGGGCCGGGCGCCGGAGGGCATCGGCACGCAGGTGGTGATCGACACCGCGCTGGTCGCCGCGGTGGCCCACGGGGACGAGCTGGCCGGGCGGGCGTCGGTGCGGCTGCGGACGCTGGAAGGGCGGCCGCTGATCGTGCTGCCGCCGGGGACGGGCATCCGCACCGCGGTCGACGCGGGGTGCGCCGCCGCCGGGTTCCGGCCGCGCGTCGCCTTCGAGGCCGGCAATCCCGAGGTGCTGGCCCTGCTGGCCGAGCAGGGCCTGGGCGTGGCCCTGCTGCCCGCCGCGCTGGCCGCGTCCCGCCCGGGCCTGCACGCCCTCACCGTGACCCGCCCCGCGCTCCGCTCCCGCCTCGTCCTGGCGTGGCGCGTCGCCTCGGCGTCCCCGGCCGCCCGCGCCTTCACCCGGCACGCCCGCGCCTTCCTCGCCGGCGACGGCGTCACCCGGTCGGAGGCGCGTGACCGCCGCTGACGCGGGTATGACGGGGGAAGACGCTCGGCCCCCGAGAGGAGTTGCCCCGTGCGCAGCGATTCCGTGCAGCTGGCTCTGACCGGTGACGCCCAGCAGGACGTCATCTGGTACGCGATCATCGCGGTGATCTTCGTCATCGGCGTGATCTTCGCGATCCGCAGCAACTAGCTCCCGGGCCGGGCCCGGCCCACCGGCGGGCCCCCGCCGCGGCGGTCAGGCCGGCGCGGTCTCCGGGACCGGCTCGACGAGGACGGTGCCGATCCGGTTGCGGCGGCCCGCCTGCGTCTCCGCGGTGAGGCGCAGCGCCGAGACCCCGCGCTCCCCCGACGCGCCCTCCGGGAGCGGGACGACCGCGGTCGCCCCGGGGATCGGCACGCGCCCCAGCGACTTCGCCAGCAGCCCGCCGACGGTCTCCACGTCGTCGTCGTCCAGCAGCACCCCGTACAGCTCGCCGAGGTCCCCGATGTCCAGCCGCGCGGTGACGCGGTAGCGCCCGCCGCCCAGCTCCTCCACCGGCGGCGTCTCCCGGTCGTACTCGTCGGTGATCTCGCCGACGATCTCCTCCAGGATGTCCTCGATGGTGACGATGCCCGCGGTGCCGCCGTACTCGTCGATCACCACGGCCACGTGGTTGCGCTCCTGCTGCATCTCGCGCAGCAGGTCGCCGGCGTTCTTGGTGTCCGGCACGAACGAGGCCGGGCGCATCACCGACGTCACCGGGTCCGACTCCGCGTCGCGGTTGATGTGCACCCTGCGGGCCAGGTCCTTGAGGTAGACGAAGCCGACCACGTCGTCCTCGCTCTCCCCGGTGACCGGGATCCGCGAGAAGCCGCTGCGCAGCGCCAGCGTCATCGCCTGACGCACCGTCTTGAACCGCTCGATCATGACCAGTTCGGTGCGCGGCACCATCACCTCGCGCACGATGGTGTCGCCCAGCTCGAAGACCGAGTGCACCATCCGGCGCTCCTCGTCCTCGATCAGCGACTCGGACTCGGCGAGGTCCACCATGGCGCGCAGTTCGGCCTCGCTCGCGAACGGGCCGCGTTTGAAGCCCTTGCCCGGCGTGAGCGCGTTGCCGAGCAGGATCAGCAGCCCCGGCACCGGGCCCATCACCCGGGCCAGCGGCAGCAGCACGTACGAGGCGGCGGTCGCGGTGTTCAACGGGTGCTGGCGGCCGATGGTGCGCGGGGAGACGCCGACGGCCACGTACGACACCAGCACCATCACGCCGATGGCCACCGCCAGCACCTGCCAGGTCTGCTGGAAGTGCCGGTCGCACACGACGGTGATGAGCACGGCGGCCGCGGTCTCGCAGCCGACCCTGACCAGCAGCGCCACGTTGAGGTACCGGGTCGGGTCGGAGGCCACCGCGAGCAGGTTCGCGGCGCCGCGGCGGCCGGAGCGCACCGCGTCCTCGGCCCGGAACCGGGAGATGCGGGCGATGCCGGCCTCGGCGCAGGCGGCCAGCCACGCGACGATCACCAGCAGGACGGCAGAGACGATCATGAGTGCTGCTTCTTCCCGGTCTTCCCTGTCCCGCCGTTCCCGCCGCTCAGTGGGTGGTGGGCGCCGGCGACGGGCCCTGCAGGCCGCGCTCGGCCCGCCAGTCGTCCAGGATCGCCTTCTGCAGGCCGAACATCTCGGCCTTCTCGTCCGGCTCCTCGTGGTCGTAGCCGAGCAGGTGGAGGACGCCGTGGACGGTGAGCAGCTGGAGCTCCTCGTCCATGGAGTGCTTGGTCGGCGCCTCCTCGCCCTGCTTCCTGGCCACCTCGGGGCACAGCACGATGTCGCCGAGCAGGCCCTGCGGGGACTCCTCGTCCTCCTTGCCGGGCCGCAGCTCGTCCATCGGGAAGGACATCACGTCCGTGGGTCCCGGCAGGTCCATCCACTGAAGGTGCAGCTGCTCCATCGCCGCGGCGTCCACCACGATCACCGAGAGCTCGGAGAGCGGGTGGATCCGCATGCGGTGCAGGGCGTAACGGGCGGCGTCGAGCACCGCCTGCTCGTCGATCTCCCAGCCGGACTCGTTGTTGACGTCGATCGCCATGGTCGTTGGTCGGTTACTTTCCGTGGGGTCTCTGCGCGGCGCCGTTGGCGTTGTCGAACCGCTCGTAGGCGTCCACGATGCGTCCGACCAGCTTATGGCGTACGACGTCGGTGCTGGTGAGCCGCGAGAAGTGGACGTCGTCCACGCCGTCGAGGATGTCCTGCACCTGCCGCAGCCCGCTCTTGGTGCCGCCCGGCAGGTCGACCTGGGTGATGTCGCCGGTGACGACGATCTTGGAGTCGAAGCCGAGCCGGGTCAGGAACATCTTCATCTGCTCGGCGCTGGTGTTCTGCGCCTCGTCGAGAATGATGAACGCGTCGTTCAGCGTGCGTCCGCGCATGTAGGCCAGGGGGGCCACCTCGATGGTGCCGGCGGCCATCAGGCGCGGGATGGAGTCGGGGTCGATCATGTCGTGCAGGGCGTCGTACAGCGGCCGCAGGTACGGGTCGATCTTCTCGTACAGGGTGCCGGGCAGGAAGCCGAGCCGCTCGCCGGCCTCGACCGCGGGGCGGGTCAGGATGATCCGGTTGACCTGCTTGGACTGGAGTGCCTGGACCGCCTTGGCCATCGCCAGATAGGTCTTGCCGGTACCGGCCGGGCCGATGCCGAAGACGATGGTGTGCTTGTCGATCGCGTCGACGTAGCGCTTCTGGTTGAGCGTCTTGGGGCGGATCGTGCGGCCGCGGTTGGACAGGATGTTCTGCGTCAGCACCTGGGCCGGGGTCTCGGTGCCCTCCGCGGCGGCGGTGCCGTTGGCCCGCAGCATCGCGATGGAGCGTTCCACCGCGTCCTCGGTCATCGGCTGCCCGGTCCGCAGGACCAGCATCATCTCGTCGAAGAGCCGCTGGACCAGGGCCACCTCGGGGGCCTCGCCGACGGCACTGATCTCGTTGCCCCGCACGTGGATGTCGACGGCCGGGAACGCCTTCTCGATCACGCGCAGAAGGGCGTCTCCGGATCCCAGGACGGTCACCATGGGGTGCTTGGCCGGTACGACGAAGTGGGCACGCGCCTGCTCCGGCGGCTGCGGCTGGTGCTTTGTCGGTGTCTGAGTCATGGGCCGGCGCTAGGGCCTGCTCATCCCGCCTTCTGCTGTTCGACTGTTCTCAGGATGTCCTGAGGTTCCCAGCGTACGACGTGAGGCGTCCGCCGCCGAGGGGTTTAGCCCGCGGACGCGGGCCGGAAGCCGATGGTCGGGACGGCCCGGCGCAGCGGCCCGCGGCGCAGGGCGGCCGGCAGCAGCGCGTCCAGGAAGGCGTACCGGCGCAGCGCCTCGGCGTCCGCGCGGGGCTGCCCGGCGAGGGCCTTGACCTGCTCCCACCAGCCGGCGATCTCGGTCCAGCCGGGCGCGGACAGCGAGCCGCCGAACTCCTGGACCGACAGCGCCGCGGACAGCGAGGCGAAGGCCAGCCGGTCGGCGAGCGGCCAGCCGGCGAGGGTGCCGGTGACGAAGCCGGCCACGAACACGTCGCCGGCGCCGGTCGGGTCCAGCGCCTCGACGAGCAGCGCGGGCACCTCGGCGGTCTCGCCGGTCGCGGAGTCCACCGCGCAGGCGCCCTCGGCGCCGAGCGTGACGACCGCGAGCGGGACGAGGTCGGCGAGCCGGCGGGCGGCCTCCCGCGGGCTGGAGGTGCGGGTGTAGCGCATGGCCTCCTCGGCGTTCGGCAGGAAGGCGGCGCAGTGCCGCAGGCCCGCCAGGTCGGCGCGGTCCCAGCGGCCGGTGTCGTCCCAGCCGACGTCGGCGAAGACCTTGGTGCCGTTGGCGGCGGCACGGGCGATCCACGCCTCGTCGCTCTCGCCGGCCTCGCCGCGGTGGCCGAGGGAGGCGACGGCGGCGCGGGCGGGCACCGGGCAGGCGGGGACGGCGTCCTCCGGCGGCGGCGCCCGGTGGCCATGGCTGACCATGGTGCGCTCGCCCTCGTAGGCCATCGAGACGGTCACCGGGGAGTGCCAGCCGGGGATCCGCCGGGAGGGGCCGAGGTCGATGCCCTCGCCGCTCTCCAGGCTGTCCCAGCAGTAGTCGCCGTACACGTCGTCCCCGAAGGCCGCGGCGAGGGTGGTGTGCAGGCCGAGGCGGGCCAGCGCGGTGGCCATGTTGGCGATGCCGCCGGGGCTGGAGCCCATGCCGCGGGCCCAGGACTCGGTGCCGCGCACGGGCGCGCTGTCCAGGCCGGTGAAGATGATGTCGAGGAAGACGGTGCCGGTCAGATAGACGTCGGCCACCGGGTCCCCGGGGGCGCGCAGCGCCCCCAGCGGGTCGAGAACGGGCTGGTCGTCCATGGTTCACACTGTGCCTGACGGCGCCGGCAGTGCCCAGGAACCTCGGGCTCCGGATCCGCGGCGGATCCCGAACGGGCCAGGAACGGGCGGGGAAGGGATCCCGAACGGACGGGGTGCACCCGGCGAGCGGCTCCGGAATTGTGGCGGAACGGGCGGGGAACGGGCCGGGAAGCGGTCCGGACGGCCGGGAACGGCTCCCCAACGGACGGCGAACGGATCGGGAACGGAGTGCGATGAGGCTCACGGTTCTGGGTGGCGGCGGCTTCCGCGTGCCACTGGTCTACCGGGCACTGGCCGGCGATCCGACGGTCGACGAGGTGGTGCTGTACGACACCGACGAGCGCCGGCTGCGGGTGGTGGCCTCGGTACTGGCCTCGATGCCGCTGCCGGGCGGCCGCGGACCCGCGGTCCGGGTGGCGGCCGGGCTGGACGAGGCGCTGCGCGGCACGGACTTCGTGTTCTCGGCGATCCGGGTGGGCGGCACGGCCGGCCGGGTGCGCGACGAACGGGTGCCGCTGGCCGAGGGGGTGCTCGGGCAGGAGACGGTCGGTGCGGGCGGGGTGCTG
>WRCZ01000265.1 GCA_009783685.1 Actinomycetes bacterium | reverse complement strand
GTGAAGGCCGCAAGTCGGTGCGGTTCCTGCTGCGCCGCGGCTGGCACCTGATGCGGGCGGAACGCGGCATCGTGGCCCGGCACGTGGCACTGGGCTGCCACCCGTGCGGGCACTCCGAGGCCGAGCGCCGGATCGCCGACGCGCGCACCGGTGCGCCGGTCCCCGTCGACGCCTGACCCCGGCCCGACCCCGCCACCGCCTCCATCGCGTCCGCGCCGCCGCCCGCGCGCACCCGCGCGCACCCCACTCCTCTCTCCCGCACGCGCCCTCGTAGGGCGCCCGCCGAACGCACGCTCACGCCGCCCGGCCCCGCCCACGCCTCCATCGCGTCCGCGCCGCCGCCCGCGCGCATCCGTACGCGCCCTCGTAGGGCGCCCGCCGTACGCCCACTCACGCCGCCCGGGCCCTCCGCCCGCCCACGCGAGTCACCCCGCATGCGACCCCTCATTGACATGTACCTGCATGCGCTGTGACTCTAGTGCTCCGAAGTGAGCGATTCGCAGGACTTTCACGCGCAACTGAGCATCCAGCAGCCTGATTTGATCGGAGACATCTGCTTTGCGGAGACTCAGACCACACCCACGGGCGGCGGGCGTGCTCGCCGCCGCACTCGCTGCGGCGCTGTCCGTCACCCTGCTCGGCGCCCGGGTGCCGACCGCCGCGGCGGCCACCGGCAGCGGCGGCGTCCTCGACGGCACCAGCAAGAGCGTCACCTGGCAGAGCCCGGTGTACGCCAAGGGCACCACCGGGGGACCCACGTCCTGCCCGGCCGAGGACGCCGACCCCGGCAACACCGTCTGCGACTGGTTCGACCTGACCGTCTCGGTGCCGGCCGGCTACTGGGACGACAACCCCGAGGGCGGCGTGCCGGTCTCGGTCCAGTGGCAGCACCCGACCGACGACTTCGACATGTACATCTACGGCGCCGACGGCAAGGAGGTCGCCGAGAGCGCGGGTACCGCGGACCCCGAGGCCACCGTGATCCCGCAGGCGTCGGGCACCTACCACGTGCTCGTCGTGCCGTACGACGTGCACGACAACTCCTTCACCGGCACCGCGTACCTCCCCGAGACCACCGACGCCGGCGACCTGACGTCGTTCAGCGGGAGCGACGGCAGCTACGCGATCGCCGCCGGCGACCTCAAGGCGAAGGTCGACTTCCTGGCCGACGGGCAGCTGCGGCTGCAGGCCGCGCCCGACGGCGCGTTCACCGACCCGGCCGGCTCGGCGCAGATGATCGTGAAGCAGCCCGCGGCCGACCGGCACACGCGCTCCTTCGACGCCGGTGCCTACTACGGCATCAGGGCCCAGGACACGGTGCTGCGGGTCTACAAGAAGCCGCTGCGCTTCGGCCTGTACAAGGCGGACGACCGCACGGTGATCTGGCAGGAGGACAAGCCGCTGCGCTGGTCCACCCACGGGATGCGGCAGAGCCTGACGCGCGGCGCCGACGAGCAGTTCTTCGGCGGCGGCGAGCAGAACGGCAGCTTCTCGCACCGCGGCCAGACCATGCACGTCGGCAACAACTTCAACTGGAACGAGGGCGGCTGGAACAACTCGCAGCCCTTCTACCTCTCCAGCGCCGGCTACGGGGTGTTCCGCGACACCTACTCCCCGGGCGTCTACACCTTCAACGCCCCGGTGACCACCGGCCAGCAGGAGCGGCGGCTGGACGCGTACTACTTCCTCGGCGACGCCAAGCAGGTCATCGGCAAGTACACCGCGCTGGTCGGCAAGCCGTTCATGCCGCCGGTGTACGGGCTGGAGCCGGGCGACTCCGACTGCTACCTGCACAACGCCAACCGCGGCGAGCGGCACACCCTGGACGCGCTGAAGATCGCCGACACCTACCAGCAGCAGCAGATGCCGCTGGGCTGGATGCTCGTCAACGACGGCTACGGCTGCGGGTACGAGAACCTGCCGGAGACCGCCAAGGGCCTCCAGGACGACCACGCGCAGCTCGGCCTGTGGACGCAGGACGGCATCGACAAGCTCGCCGACCAGGTCAAGGCCGGCCAGCGGGTGGCGAAGCTGGACGTGGCCTGGGTCGGCAACGGCTACGACTTCGCGCTGGGCGCCTGTGACAAGGCGAAGGCCGGCATCGAGGACAACAGCGACGCGCGCGGCTTCGTCTGGCTGCCGGTGTCCTGGGCCGGCGCCCAGCGCTGCGGCGTGCTGTGGAGCGGCGACCAGAGCCTGTCATGGGACTACATCCGCTGGCAGATCCCGACCTACGCGGGCGCCACCATGTCGGGCATCGCCTACGACACGGGCGACGTCGGCAGCATCTACCGGCACGACCCGAAGATGTACACCCGCGACCTGGAGTGGAAGGCGTTCCTGCCGGCCATCATGACCATGGACGGCTGGGCCAGCGACATCACCACCCACAAGCCGTCCGACCAGCAGCCGTGGGTCGACGGCGATCCGTACACCTCGATCAACCGGAAGTACCTGCAGCTCAAGGAGCGGCTGCTGCCGTACATGTACACGCTGTCCGCCGAGGCGGCGAAGTCCGGGGTGGGCGCGGTGCGGCCGCTGTGGCTGGAGTACCCGGACGACCCGAACACCCTGGGTGCGAGCGCCACGTACGAGTTCCTGGCCGGCAAGGACTTCCTGGTGGCGCCGGTGTACCAGGACTCCGACACCCGCGACGGCATCTACCTGCCGAAGGGCGAGTGGACCGACTACTGGACCGGCCGCACCTACCACGGCCCGACCACGGTCAACGGCTACCACGCGCCGCTGGACACCCTGCCGCTGTTCGTCCGGGGCGGCGCGGTCGTCCCGATGTGGCCGAAGGGCACGACGTCCTGGCAGACCCGCGACCGCGGCGAGCTGGACTGGGACCTGTACCCGCAGGGCCACAGCTCGTACACCCTCTACGAGGACGACGGCGTGACGCGGCAGTTCGCCGCCGGCTCCTCGGCCGAGCAGCGGGTGGACGTGAACCAGACCGGCGGCGCGACGGTGGTCCGGGTCGGCGCGAGCAAGGGTTCCTACCAGGGCGAGCCGCAGGCCCGCGGCTACACCTTCACGGTGCACGGCGAGGCGGTCCCGCGCCAGGTCGTGCTGTCCGGCACCGGCCCGCTGGCCAGGGCCGGCTCGGCCGCGGCGCTGGACGCCGCCGGCTCCGGCTGGTGGTACGACCCGGCGACCGGCGTCACGACGGTGAAGACGCCGTCGCTGCCGCTGGCGAAGGGCTTCACCGTGAACCTGGTGCGCTGACCCAGGTGCCGTGACGCGACGTACCGGCCGGGCGCACGACGGCCCGGCCGGTGCACGGCGCACGGTGCACGCGCGGACACGACGGGACCGGACGGCTTCCCCCTCGCCGTCCGGTCCCGTCGTGTTTCCCCCGTGCGTTCCCCCGTGAGCCCCCCCGTGTCCCCCCGTTCCCCCGTTCCCCCCTCGTCCGGTGGGCCGTGACCGGCCCCCGCGGGCGGTGCGTCAGGCGACCAGCTCGCCGAACGCGTCCTCCTCGCTCCGGCCGAAGCTCAGTGCCTCGTCCTCGCGCATCCGGCGCAGCGAGCGCCAGATGCTGCTCTTGACGGTGCCGACGCTGATGCCCAGGATGTCGGCGATCTCCGGGTCGGTGCGGCCCTCGTAGTAGCGGAGGACCAGCATGGTGCGCTGCTGCTCGGGCAGCCGGGCCAGCGCCTGCCACAGCACGGCCCGCAGCTCGGTGCCGCCCATCTCGTCGTTGTCGCCGACGGTCTCCGGCAGCTCCTCGGTCGGGTACTCGCTGAGCTTGCGCCGGCGCCAGGCGCTGATGTGCAGGTTGGTCATGGTGCGGCGGAGGTAGCCGCCGACCGCCGCCTTGTCGCTGATCCGGTCCCACGCGCGGTAGGTGGAGAACAGCGCGCTCTGCAGCAGGTCCTCGGCGGCGAACCGGTCGCCGGTGAGGTGGTAGGCGGTCGCGTACAGCGAGGCGCGGCGCTCCTGGACGTACGCGGTGAAGGCCGCCTCGGCCTCCGCCTTCTGCTCCGTGGTGCGGCGGGTGGCGTCGCCCTGGTCCTGGGCGGGCGTCCGCTCGTCGCTGCTGCCCTCGACCGGGGTGATCCACGCCGGACGCTGGCGGCCCGGACCGGCCTGGTGGGGCGTGCGTCCGGCGCCGCGACCGTACCCCCGTCCGCTCGCGGCGCCGGACATCTCGTTGGTCCTGACCGAAAGGTGATCGTGCGCGGATCGGACTGCGGCGGTGGTGGTGCTGTGCAGTGCGTTCATGTCGCGCCCCCGTCGATGGAACCTTCAGCGTGGTGTTCGGCGTCGCAGCCGGTGTGGCGTGCGCTCATCCGATGGCCATAAGACTGCCGGGCCAGTTTCATGACGCTGTCCGCCGAGTGTCACAGCACCGTCACAGAGGCAGGTCGCGGTACGGAGCAGGTGGGCCGGGTGCGGCGGGCGGTACGGCAGAGGCGCCGGGCCGGCGAGGGCGGTGTCCCGGCCGGATCCGGGCGGATTCCCGGTGGAGTACGGCCCGCCTCGGGGGGTGGCTCCCCCCGGGCGGTCGCCAGAGAAAGGAGCAGTAGGCAACAATGTCCGGCGTGCCTTTCCTGTTGCTAATCGAGGATGACGACGCCATCCGCACCGGTCTCGAGCTCGGCCTGTCCCGTCAGGGCCACCGCGTGGTGGCCGCCGCGACGGGTGAGGACGGCCTGCGGCTGCTCAAGGAGCAGCGCCCGGACCTGATCGTGCTGGACGTGATGCTGCCCGGGATCGACGGCTTCGAGGTGTGCCGCCGCATCCGCAGGACCGACCAGCTGCCGATCATCCTGCTCACCGCCCGCAGCGACGACATCGACGTCGTGGTGGGCCTGGAGTCCGGTGCCGACGACTACGTGATCAAGCCGGTGCAGCCGCGGGTGCTGGACGCCCGGATCCGCGCGGTGCTGCGCCGCGGCGAGCGGGACAGCACCGACTCGGCGGCGTTCGGCGCCATCGTCATCGACCGCAACGCGATGACCGTCACCAAGGACGGGCAGGACCTCCAGCTCACCCCGACCGAGCTGCGGCTGCTGCTGGAGCTGAGCCGCCGGCCCGGGCAGGCACTGTCCCGGCAGCAGCTGCTGCGCCTGGTGTGGGAGCACGACTACCTCGGGGACTCGCGGCTGGTCGACGCGTGCGTCCAGCGGCTGCGCGCCAAGATCGAGGACGTCCCCTCCTCGCCCACCCTGATCCGCACCGTCCGCGGGGTCGGCTACCGCCTGGACACGCCTCAATGACCGCTGCCGCACCTACGGCGGGGAAGGAAGCTCACGGCCTGCGCAGGCGGCTGCCCGGCCTGCTGCGCCTGTCGTCGCTGCGGCTGCGGCTGGTCGCGGTGTTCGCGCTGGTGGCGCTGACCGCCGCCGTCTCCGTGTCGGGCATCGCGTACTGGCTGAACCGTGACGCGGTGCTCACCCGCGCGCAGAACAGCGCGCTCAACGACTTCCGCGACTCGCTGCAGCGCAACGCGGCCTCGCTGCCGGTGCAGCCCACCTGCGCGTCGCTGAACACCGCGGCGAACCGGATGGGCGGCCCGGACACGTACCAGGTCGTGCTGATCGACACCACGCCGGACAACTCGCCGTGCGCCGCGCCCTCCAACCGCGACGTGTTCACCCTCGACGACGTGCCCGCCTCGCTCCAGCACGCGGTGAACACCCCGCACAGCAAGGACGACAACCGCTACCACCTGCACTGGGAGCGGGTCTCGCTGCAGGGCCACCCCTACCTGGTGG
The DNA here is from genome assembly GCA_009783685.1 of Actinomycetes bacterium. GTDB lineage: Bacteria > Actinomycetota > Actinomycetes > Streptomycetales > Streptomycetaceae > Actinacidiphila. The sequence continues at coordinate 2,690 of WRCZ01000265.1, read as the reverse complement.
CGGGCGCGCGGATCAACGACGGCGGCCCGACCGGCTACATGCTCAAGTCGCTGGACGCCGAGCGCAAGGACCTCAACTCCCTCGCCTGGTCGCTGGGGATCGCGACGCTGCTGGCGCTGATCGGCGCCGCGCTGCTCGCGCAGGCGGCCGGGTCTACCGTGCTGCGTCCGGTGCGGCGGCTGGGCGAGGCCGCGCAACGGCTCGGCGAGGGCCATCTGGACACCCGGCTGAAGGTCAGCGGCACCGACGAACTCGCCGATCTGTCGCGGACGTTCAACAACGCGGCGGAGGCGCTGGAGAAGCGCGTCGAGGAGCTGAGCGGCCGGGAGGCGGCCAGCCGCCGGTTCGTCGCGGACATGTCGCACGAGCTGCGCACCCCGCTGACCGCGATCACCGCGGTGACGGACGTGCTGGAGGACGAGGCCGAGGCGCTGGACCCGATGATCGCCCCCGCGGTCCGCCTGGTGGTCAGCGAGACCCGGCGCCTGAACGAACTGGTGGAGACGCTGATGGAGGTCACCCGGTTCGACGCCGGAACCGCGAAGCTGCGCGTCGACGAGGTCGACGTCGCCGACATGATCATGGCGTGCATGGACGCGCGGGCCTGGCTGGACTCCGTCGAGCTCGACGCGCCCCGCGGGGTGCTGGCCACCCTCGACCCGCGCCGGCTGGACGTGATCATGGCCAACCTGATCGGCAACGCGCTCAAGCACGGCGGCTCCCCGGTGCGGGTGTCGCTCCGCAAGGAGGGCGACGACGAGACCGGCGAGATCGTCGTCGAGGTCGCCGACCACGGGCCCGGCATCCCGGCGGACGTCCTGCCGCACGTCTTCGACCGCTTCTTCAAGGCCGACGCCTCGCGGGCCCGCTCCGAGGGCAGCGGCCTGGGCCTGTCCATCGCGATGGAGAACGCGCACATCCACGGCGGCGACATCACCGCCCGCAACGCCCCGGCCGGAGGCGCGGTGTTCACCCTGCGCATGCCGATCCGGCCGCAGGACGACGACGACCCCGAGGGCTCCCCGAACGAGGGCGGCAACGGGCAGGACGGGAACGGGCGCCGTGGGAACGGGCGCGACGGCTCCGGCCGCGGCGGCCGTGACGAGGGGCGCGCCGGCAGTGCGCACGGCGTCCAGGGCGGCAACGGCGCGGGCGCCGCGGGCGGTGCCGGATGAGATCCCGCTCCACCCGCACCCGCCCGGCCCCGAGCCGCACCCGCGCCCACAGACGCACGGCGGCTCCCGCCGCGGCCCTGGCCGCCCTGATATCGCTGCCGCTGCTGGCCGGCTGCGGGATCCGCACCACCTCGGTCCCGGTCGACGCCGGGCCGGCGCCCTCGCGGGTGTCGTGTGCGCCGCCGAGGGCTGCGGCGACCCCTGACCCGGACACCGTGAGCCGGCAGGTCTACCTGGTGTGCAGCATGCAGCTGGCGCCGGTCGCCCGGAGCGTGCCGGTGCGCGACGTCGGCAACGTGCGCACCAGCGTGGCCAGCCAGGCCACGGCGCTGATCCGGCAGCTGGAGCAGAGCCCGCGCAGCGCCGAGTCGCAGGCCGGGTTCTCCACCGCGGTGCCCGCCACCACGGAGATAGCGCCGCGGCACGGCGGCGACCCGGCGAACGCGCTGCGCCTGAACCAGGAGCTCGACGACCTGCCGTCCTTCGCCCTCGCGCAGATCGTCTGCACGCTGACCGCCGACTCCGGAATCGCCCCGGACGGCTCGATACTGCTCGGCGGCCAGTCCCCGGGCGATCCGCTGCGCACCTACACCTGCACGTCCGACCTGCGCACCCGGCCCGACGCCGGTGACGACGCCGGCACACTCGTGCGGCAGCCGTGAGCGAGGAGCGGAACCGCGAGACTCGGAACCGCGTCATCGAAGGCGTGCGGCACGAGGGCTCCAGGACCAGGGTGCGCGCGGCCGGGCTGCTGCTCACCGCGGCGTATCTCTGCTTCGTCGCGTGGCTCCTGCTGCGCCCGCACTACGCCGCCTGGGTGCCCGCGCCCAACCTGCGTCCGCTGGCCACGATCCGCTCCGACCTGTCGGCCGGCGCGGTGCCCGCGGCCCGGCGAATCGGCGAGGGCCTCGGGCTGCTCGCGCCGCTCGGCGTGCTGCTGCCGATGGCCGGGGGGCGGATCGACGTGCCCGCGTTCACCTCGTTCGCGCGGACCGTGTTCGCCGGGCTGATGGTGTCGATGTCGCTGGAGTTCACCCAGACCCTGGTCCCGGGCCAGCTGTTCGACGTCGACGCGTTGCTGCTCAACACGGCGGGGGTGGCGCTGGCCCACCTCCTGGTCGTCCCGGCGGTTCGGCGCCGGCTCCGCCAGCGCTTCCCCGTTCCCGCTGCCCCGCACCCGACCCCGACCCCGGCCAGCCTCACCCCCTGAGCCCCCGGCCCCCGGGGCGCGCCCCCATGGGCGCGAGCAACCAGCCACCGGGGGCCGCCCCTCCAGGGGCGCGCCCAGCCACGACGGTGGCGAGCTTTTCGAACGGCGCGGTGCGCCCCACCAGGGGCGCGAGGAACTGCGCGAGCAACCACGACGGCGGCGGGCTTTTCGCACGGCGAGGGCCGCCCCTCCAAGGGCGCGGGGAACTGCGCGAGCAACCACGACGGCGGCCCGCCGTCCGCACGTCGGGGTGCGCCCCGTTAGGGGCGCGGGGAACTGCGCGAGCAACCGGCCACCGGCCCGGT